>DATCLP010000375.1:0-3174 GCA_036563855.1 Steroidobacteraceae bacterium
GGTCGAAAGCAGACTGTAACTGTAGGCTGTAGAAAGTGCGCTCGCGCACGACTCTGGCCAGAGCCCAGAGCCCAATAACAACCATGATCCACTCACGCTTCGCATCTCGCACCGCCCTGCTCTTCTGCCTCACCGCGTGCGCGACATCCGCGCTCGCTCAACAAGGCATGCGCAACGGCGAGTGGCATTCGTGGCGCGGCGATTTGGGATCGACGCGTTATTCCTCGCTCGATCAGATCGACGCGACGAATGCGAAGAAGCTGACGATCGCGTGGCGCTGGAAGGCGCTGCCGATCAAAACGGGACCGGATACGAACTATCAACAAACGCCGATCATGGTCGATGGCGTTCTCTACGTGAGCACCGGCGTGCACCAAGCGGCTGCAATCGATCCGGCCACTGGAAAAACACTCTGGGTGTTCACTCCCGAGCCGAAGGATCTACCGACGGGACGCCCCGGCAATTCGAGCGGACGCGGGCTCGCTTACTGGACCGATGGAAAAGAGAAACGCTTGTTTCGCAATACGCTCGACGGCCGCCTGATCTCCATCGACGCGAAAACCGGTCTAGCCGATCCGAAGTTCGGCAAGAACGGTACGGTGTACTTGCGCGAAGAGCTCAGCGATCGCGAAGTACCCGTGCTCGGCTCGACGTCTCCGCCGATCGTCGTCGGCGATATCGTCATCGCGCAGACCGTCCCGGAAGTCTACGCGCCGAACAAGGAAG
This sequence comes from Steroidobacteraceae bacterium, assembly GCA_036563855.1. Classification (GTDB taxonomy): domain Bacteria; phylum Pseudomonadota; class Gammaproteobacteria; order Steroidobacterales; family Steroidobacteraceae; genus Steroidobacter. The sequence goes on from DATCLP010000375.1 coordinate 727, forward strand.
CAACGCCCGGTCACATCCGCGGCTACGACGTGCGTACCGGCAAGCGTCTCTGGACCTTCCACACGATTCCGCAGGCCGGCGAATTCGGGGCCGAAACCTGGGAGAACGACTCGTGGAAGTACAACGGCAACACTGGCGTGTGGACAATGATGAGCGCAGATCCCGAGCTCGGTTACGTGTACTTGCCGGTCGAAACGCCGTCGCACGATTTCTATGGCGGTCACAGGCTCGGCGACAACTTGTTCGCAGAGAGCATCGTCTGTCTCGATGCGAAGACCGGCCGACGCGTCTGGCATTATCAGATCGTGCACCATGGCGTGTGGGACTACGATCTGCCCGCCGCACCGATCCTCGGCGATATCGTCGTCGACGGAAAGCGCATCAAGACCGTCACTGTACTCACGAAGCAAGGTTTCGCGTTCGTGTTCGATCGCGTGACGGGCGAACCCGTGTGGCCGATCGAAGAGCGGCCGGTCCCGCAATCGGACGTGCCGGGCGAACGTCTGTCGCCGACGCAACCGTTTCCGACGAAGCCCGCGCCCTACGAACAATTGGGCTATAGCGAAGACGGGCTCATCGATTTCACGCCGGAGCTTCGTGAAGAGGCGCTCGAGATCGCCTCTAAGTATGTACGCGGGCCGCTCTACACACCGCCGACGCGCGTCATTCCAGGAGGCACGCAAGGCACTTGGGTACAACCTGGCTACGGCGGCGGCGCGAACTGGAACGGCGGAGCGTTCGATCCGGAAACCGGCTACCTGTACGTGCCGACGAAGAACCAACCGCTCATCGCCGCGTTGACGCCTGCCGATCCGAAGCTCACGAACCACGATTACATCCGTGCGCCGACTCAAGCCGTGCAGGGCCCGCGGGGACTGCCGATCGTGCGTCCGCCGTGGAGCAAGATTACGGCGACGGACATGAACACGGGCGAGCATGTCTGGTGGCGCGCGATCGGTCCGGCGCCGGACTACGTTCGCAACCATCCGGATCTTCAAGGGCTCGGGCTCGACTTCTCCAACATGGGATATCCGGGCATTCGCCCGAGCCCGCTCGTGACGAAGACGCTGTTGTTCCTCGGCGACAGCGGCGCGCTGAACGGCGATCCAGGCGGAAACATGCTGCGTGCCTATTCGAAGAAGACCGGGGCGGTCGTCGCAGAAATCGAGCTGCCTTCGAAGTCTACCGGCGCGCCGATGACCTACATGCATCGCGGCAAGCAATACATCGTGATCGCCGTCTCGACGCGCGAGCATCCGGCGGAGCTCGTTGCGCTTGCGCTGCCCGACGAGAATACCGTGCCGGCTTCTTCGCCGGCGAAGACCGCTGAACCCGCACGACGCGTCGTGAATCGCGGCTCGATCACGCAGGAAATGCAGGAACAGATCGATACCGGTCGCGCAATCTACGCACAGCACTGCGCGGTATGCCATGGAAAACAAGGCGAGGGCGTCCGGGACACCGCCCCCGCGCTTTCCACGTTTACCGGTTCCGGACCCGCGAACTTTGATGCGCTCATCCAGCGCATCAAGCTGGGCGGCATCCAGATGCCGCCGATGCAGACGGTGCTGACCGAACAGCAGATTCGCGACGTCGCGATGTTCGTCGAGTACGAGCTGGGTGCTGCCGAGCGCTAAACGCGCCGAAAAACTTTCAGCTGTCGCTCGTCCAGGTCGCTGATACGGGCAGGACCCATTGCTGCCAGCGCTGCGACGTCTGCGGCATCCGCTATACTCGCAGCGCAAGAAACTCTCAGCCCGTCCCATGACGCTTTATCAAGACCTTCAATTCCGCGGCATCATCAAGCAAGTCACCGATCCCGAGCTGGAGCAGGCGCTCGACTCTGGTCCGATGACGCTGTACTGCGGTTTCGATCCGACGGCAGACAGCCTGCATGTCGGCAGTTTGCTGCCGCTCTTGACTCTGCGGCGTTTTCAACTCGCCGGACACAAGGTGATCGCGCTCGTCGGCGGCGCAACCGGCATGATCGGCGATCCGAGCTTCAAGGCGCAGGAGCGTGCGCTGCTCGATGAGGCCACGCTGCAACGAAATCTCGAAGGCATCAGCAAAGTCATACGCAAGATCCTGCCGCTCGAGGGCGAGAACCCAGCCGTCGTCGTGAACAATTACGACTGGTTCAAGGACATGTCGTACCTCAAGTTCTTGCGCGACATCGGCAAGCACTTCACGGTGAATCACATGATCGCGAAAGAGTCGGTGCGTGCACGGCTCGAAGATCGCGAACACGGCATTTCCTACACCGAGTTCTCGTACATGCTGCTGCAGGCCTACGACTTCTATCGGCTGCACAAGGATCGAGGCTGCAGGCTGCAGATCGGCGGCTCGGATCAGTGGGGCAACATTACGGCGGGTATCGAGCTGACGCGGCGCATGGAAGCGGCGGCAGGCCGTCCACAGCCGAAGCTGTACGGACTCACGCATCCGCTC
>DATCLP010000376.1:0-3168 GCA_036563855.1 Steroidobacteraceae bacterium
AGACCATGAACCGGGACCTGCTTGGCGAGCGCAAGCAACGGTTTCACGTAGATGCGCGTCGGCTGCATCAGCGCGTCGTACAGCAGCTTGCCGTCGCTCAGCTTCGTCGCAGGCGTCGCGTGCGCGTGCTTCAACAGTTTGCGAATCAGCGAGTAGCCGTTCGAATGCGGGCCGGAAGAGGGCAGCCCGATCACCACGTCGCCGGCGCGTGTCTTGCTGCCGTCGATGATGTCATCCTTTTCGACGATGCCGACACAGAAGCCCGCCAAGTCGTAGTCGCCTTCGGCGTACATGCCCGGCATTTCAGCCGTTTCGCCGCCGATCAGCGCAGCACCGGCTTGCACGCAGCCTTCGACGATACCTTTGATCACCGATTCGGCGACATCGACGCGCAGCTTTGCAGTGGCGTAGTAATCGAGAAAGAACAACGGTTCCGCGCCTTGCACGACGACGTCATTCGCGCACATCGCGACCAGATCGATACCTATCGTGTCGTGCCGCCCGGTTTCGATCGCAAGCCGCAGTTTCGTGCCGACGCCGTCGGTGCCGGAGACGAGCACGGGCTTGCGATAGCGGTCCACGGGAATTTCGAAGAGCGCGCCGAAGCCGCCCAGTCCGGCGAGAACCTCCGGCCGCATCGAACGCTTGACGATCGGTTTGATGCGCTCCACGAGCTCATCGCCCGCCTCGATATCGACGCCGGCGTCTTTGTAGGTGATCGATTCAGGTGGCGACATAGTGCGGCGTGGAGCCTCTGCGGGTGGATACGAGCGTGCGCGCAAAGCAGCTACTCGAACCGATCCGGGCCGGGTGAGGTGCTGCGGGCGTGTGGTATTTTACACGGCCTTGAACCGCCGGCAGCGCCCGCGACGCGAGTCGCGAGCGCATTCCGGCCGAACATAAGAGGATCGGCATGCTCGTTGAGCGCCACGCAGTCAGACGTCTTTTCACGAGCATCATGGCGGTTTCGCTTGCGGTTGTCTGCTCGCTGTCGCAGGCCGTCACCGTCGACGATTTGTACGAAGTTACGCTGCCCATCAAAACCACGCGCGATGCGGCCTTCGAAGAAGCGTTGAACGCCGTTGCGGTGCGCGTGAGCGGCAGACGCGATGCGCCGGCGCGCCTCGGGTCGGCGACGAAGAACGCGCGCCGCTACGTCCAGCGCTTCTCGATGACGTCGGACAATCAGCTGCAAGTCGCTTTCGACGCGGGCTCCATCGAGCGGTTGCTCGGCGAAGTGGGCTTGCCCATTTGGGGTCGGGAACGGCCGCTCACGCTCGTGCTCTTGAGCGTGCCGAGCGCAACGGGTCCGCTTTGGATCGAAGCCGGATATCCCGCGGCCGAGCGCGAGCTGATTGCAAACGTCGCGCGCGAGCGGGGCGTGCCGATCGTATGGCCGACGCTCGATCCGCGAGACCGTGCGACGCTCGCAGGTTCGATCAGCGCTTCGCAATCGCTCGAGCTTGCAATGCGCCACGGGGCGAATGCGGTGCTCGTCGGACAAGCGCACCGCGATGGAACGGGACAGCTCGTCGTGCGCTGGTCGGTTACTGCCGAGGAGGCTTCGGCGGAGGCCAACGGCGGTCTCGAAGATGGTGTGCACTTGGCCGCAGACACTTTGGGCCGGCTGTTTTCCGCTTCGGCGGGAGCGCTTGCCCGAGTGAGCATCGAAGTGTCGGGCATCGAAAATTTGCACGACTACGCGGCCACGATGAGCTACTTGGAGGGTATGACGCTCGTGCGCAGCGTCAGCTTGGAGCAAGTTTCCGGTAACACGATGCGGTTCCAGCTCGCCGTGCGCGGCGATGCGACGACGCTGCGGCGGGCGCTCACGCTCGACGACAAGCTCGTCCCGATTGCGGACGCCGGTATCGCGTCTGACCGATTGCATCTGCGACTGCAACGTTAGGACTTCGGGCGGCGCCGATCGATGTTCCATCTGCGTTTCATCCCCAACGCACTGTGCATCCTGCGCATGCTGCTCGTCGTGCCCGTGACGTGGCTGCTGCTCGAAGGGAACTTTCGTGCAACGATGTGGCTGTTTGCGTTCGCGGCTGCAACCGATGGCCTCGACGGCTTTCTGGCGAAGCGGTTCGGCTGGACGTCGGAGCTCGGCAAGATTCTCGACCCGCTCGCCGACAAGATCCTGCTCGTCGGCACGTACGTGACGCTTTCGGCGACCGGTCTCGTACCGATTTGGCTGACGGCGACGGTCGTGCTGCGCGATGTCGTGATCACGGTGGGCGCCATCATCTACAACTGGCTGTTCGGCAACCCGAACGGCCGACCGACGATCATTAGCAAGCTCAACACGCTGTGTCAGATCGTCTTTGCGCTCTTGATCGTCGGTTCGCACGCAGTAGGTCGAGTTTCCGAGCTGGCGATCACGGTCCTCGGGGCGTTGGTGTTCGTCACCACATTCGTCAGCGGACTCGACTACGTGCTGACGTATTCGAAGAAGGCGGCCGAGGTAAGTCGCAACCGCCGACAGATCGCGCAGTGACGCCGTGAATCAGCAACTCTTGCTCGGCGTGCGACTGCGCGACAGCTCGGTTTTCTCAAGCTATTACGCCGGCCCGAACGGAGCGGCCGTCGATTTCCTGAAGTCGCTCGCACCTGGCGTGTTGCCGCCGTGCATTTTTCTTCACGGCAGCATAGGCACGGGAAAGTCGCATCTCTTGCAGGCGGTCTGCGCGCAAATCGCTTCACGCCAGTTGCGCGGCGCATATTTGCCGTTGGAGCACGTCCGCCAGATGGGGCCGGAGCTGCTCTCGGGTTGGGGAGAGCTCGACGTCGTCTGCATCGACGATATCGAAGTGGTCGCGGACGACGCGGCTTGGAACCGGGCTTTGTTCGCTTTGCATCAGCAATTGGAGGAACGTCGCGGGCGTTTGCTCGTTGCGAGCGCGCTCGCGCCAGCTGCCTTGCGAATGAAGTTGCCGGATCTTGCTTCGCGGCTTGCAGGCGGCATCGTATTGACGCTCCATCCGCTGAGCGAAGCCGATCAAGTCGGTGCGCTAAGGCTTCACGCGGAGCTGCGGGGTTTCGAACTGCCGGAAGAGACCGCAACGTTCATGTTGCGCCGGTTGCCAAGGGATATGGCGACGCTGTGCCGCGTGCTCGATGAGCTCGATGAGGCTTCGCTCGTCGCACAACGCCGCCTGACGG
>DATCLP010000377.1:0-3666 GCA_036563855.1 Steroidobacteraceae bacterium
CCGGGCCGCGTCTATCGCTGCGATTCCGATATGACGCACACGCCCATGTTCCACCAGGTCGAAGGCCTCGTCGTCGACGAAGGCATCACGTTCGCGAACCTCAAGGCTTGCTTGCATCAATTCATGCAGGCGCTGTTCGAGAAAGACGTGAAGATGCGGCTGCGTCCTTCGTACTTCCCATTTACCGAACCGTCGGCAGAGGTGGACATCTCTTGCGTCGTCTGCGGCGGCAGCGGCTGTCGCGTCTGCAAACAAACAGGCTGGCTCGAAGTCGCGGGCTGCGGCGTCGTCCATCCCAATGTTCTACGCGCCGTGAACATCGATTCGGAGCGTTACACGGGCTATGCGTTCGGCATGGGCATCGATCGGCTAGCGATGCTTCGCTATCGAGTACCCGACTTACGCATGTTCTTCGAGAACGACCTGAGATTCCTCAGGCAGTTCGCCTAAGACCACGGCACGAACCATGACAACGAGCTTGCCTCTTCCGGGTCTTTGGTCATGAGAATCAGCTTGCAATGGCTTCGCGAATGGGTCGACACGGGCGATGACGTGCCCGCGCTGGCTCATGCGTTGACGATGGCCGGGCTGGAGATCGAAGCCGTCGAGCGCGCCGGGCCTGCGTTGCAAGGCATCATCGTCGGTGAAGTTCGATCGGTCACCAAGCATCCCGATGCCGAGAAGCTGAGCGTCTGCCAGGTCTATACGGGCCGCGAGGAGCTACAGATCGTTTGCGGCGCACCGAACGTGCGTGCCGGCATGAAAGCGCCGCTCGCCACCATCGGCGCCGTCCTGCCGAACGGTACGCAGATCAAGAAGGCGAAGCTGCGCGGCGTCGAATCGCACGGCATGTTGTGCTCTGCGCGCGAGCTCGAGTTGACGGAAGACTCGAGCGGTCTGTTCGAGCTGCCTGCAGAGCTCGAGACGGGCGCCGATCTCGTCGCTGCGCTCGGGCTCGACGATACGGTCTTCGAAGTGAATCTGACGCCAAATCGCGGCGATTGCATGAGCGTCGTCGGGATTGCGCGCGAGGTCGCAGCCGCGCGAGGCACGCCGCTGCACCCGCCTGCGATGAATGCGGTGCCTGCGCAGATTTCGGACACGTTCCCGGTGCGACTCGAAGCGCCGCAAGGATGTCCCAAGTTCGTGGGCCGCGTGCTGCGCGGCGTGAACGGCAATGCTGCTTCGCCGTTCTGGATGCAGGAGCGGCTGCGTCGTGCGGGTCTCCGGCCGATCAATGCCATCGTCGACGTGACGAACTACGTCATGCTCGAGCTCGGCCAACCGATGCACGCGTACGACCTCGGACGCTTGAACGGCGCCGTCGTTGTGCGCTTTGGGCGCGAAGGCGAAACGCTGCAGTTGCTCGATGGACGGACTGTGGAGCTCAAGCCCGACGTGCTCGTGATCGCCGACGAAAACAAGCCGCTCGGCATCGCCGGCGTGATGGGTGGCGAAGAGTCCGGCATTTCGACCGCCACCACCGACGTGTTCCTCGAAGTAGCATTCTTCGATCCGAACACGATCGCCGGTCGCGGCCGCCGCTACGGCTTGGTCACCGATGCTTCGCAGCGTTTCGAGCGAGGCGTCGATCCGTTGCTCCAGGAGCGTGCGATCGAGCGCGCAACCGAATTGCTGCTCGCCTGCGCGGGCGGGCAAGCAGGTCCGACGATCGTGCACGGTGAGGCTTCGCCGCGGCGTATTGAGCCGGTGCGATTGCGGCACGATCGCATCCAGAAAGTACTGGGAGCACAAATCGCACCCAGTGTCGTTGCGGACCTACTAGGCCGTCTCGGCATGAAGTTGGAGCAGGGCGCATCCGGTTCCGCGCCGGAATGGCATGTGACCTCGCCGTCGTGGCGGTTCGACATCGGGCTCGAAGAGGACTTGATCGAAGAAGTGGCTCGCCTGTACGGCTACGACAACATTCCCGAACAGACGGCGCAGATCGAACAGGTTCTCGCGCCGTGGTCCGAACGGCGAGTGCGCAACGACCGGGCTGCCGATTTGCTGGTCGATCGCGGCTATCAAGAAGCGATCACCTACAGCTTCACCGACGCCAACTGGCAGAGCATTCTGTTGCCGGAGCCTGCATTCGCGCTGGCCAATCCGATCTCGGCCGAGCTCGGCGTCATGCGCTTGTCGTTGTGGCCGGGATTGCTCTACATCCTGCGAGAGAACCAACGGCGTCAGCAGCAGCGCGTACGCCTGTTCGAGATCGGCCGGCGCTACGATCAATACGGTGCAGAAACCGAGGTCATTGCCGGTGTCGCCGCAGGCGATGCGCTGCCGGAGCAATGGGGCAGCGAATCGCGCGCGCTCGACTTTTTCGACGTCAAATCGGATGTCGAGGCCTTGCTGACCCTCGCCGGCGAGAGGTCCAATGTGCGGTTCGTAGCGGACACGCACCCGGCGCTGCACCCGGGCCAGTGCGCAAGAATCTGGCGAGACGGCCGGCAGGCGGGATGGATCGGCGCGCTCCATCCGGCGCACGCCGCCCGTATGGATTTGACATATCCGGTTTTCGTGTTCGAGATCGAGACCGAAGCGGCGCTGGCGGCTGAGCTTCCGGAATATCGCGAAATCTCGAAATACCCCGCGATACGCCGCGATATCGCCGTGATCGTCGAGGAAGCGCTAGCCGCGGACCCGCTCATTGCCACGGTGCGCGAGGGGGCAGGAGAACTCCTGAAAGGCGTTTCGGTGCTTTCCGTCTATCGGGGGCCGCAAATACAGAAAGGCATGAAAAGCATAGCCTTAGGCCTGCAATTACAGGATACTTCACGCACACTAACCGATCAGGAAGCGGACGCCGTCGTGGCCCGTGTGGTGGAGCGACTCGCAAAACAACACGGTGCGGCGATCCGCGATAAATAAAAGTCGCGACTAACTATGGCACTCACGAAAGCTGAGATTGCAGAAGCGTTGTTCGACCAGCTCGGGCTGAACAAGCGCGAAGCGCGCGAGCTCGTCGATCTGTTCTTCGAAGAGCTGCGTGCATCGCTGTCGAACGGCGAGCAGGTGAAGCTGTCCGGCTTCGGTAACTTCGATCTGCGCGACAAGAATCAGCGGCCCGGACGCAATCCGAAAACCGGCGAAGAAATTCCGATCAGCGCCCGGCGCGTCGTGACGTTCCGTCCAGGTCAGAAGCTGAAGGCTCGAGTCGAGGCATATGCTGGAAGCAGGCAACAATAACGAGCTGCCGGCAATCCCCGGCAAACGCTACTTCACGATTGGTGAAGTAAGCGAGCTGTGCGGCGTGAAGCCGCACGTGCTGCGCTATTGGGAGCAAGAGTTCCCGCAATTGAAGCCCGTCAAGCGGCGCGGCAACCGTCGCTACTACCAGCGTCAGGACGTGCTCGTCATTCGGCAGATCCGCAGCCTCCTGTACGAACAGGGCTTCACGATCGGCGGCGCGCGCAATCGCCTGCAAGGCGAGCAGGCCCGCGAGGATTTGTCGCAGTCTCAGCAGATCGTGCGCCAGATCCGTATCGAGCTGGAGGAGATCCTCCGAATTCTTCGTCGCTAGCGGCTGCTTTCGCCGGGAGCCGCTGATCCTGCCGGCGGGGCGGACAAGCACCGGGGGAAAGACGATGTCGCGTGTCAGCAGGGCGGGTGCCCTGTAGGTTCGATTAGGCACGGATCGTTCGCCCTCGACTCTCACGC
>DATCLP010000378.1:0-2378 GCA_036563855.1 Steroidobacteraceae bacterium
GCGTACATGCTGATCCTGCAGACCGACGATCTGGCGCGCGACCGGGCGCGCGTCGAGCGACTCGGCGTGCGAATCGTGTGGCAATCGAATTTGCGTGAGATCAGCGCGATTCAGCTCCATCCGAAAGACATCGGGGCCGCCATCGTCTCGCTCGATGAGCCGCGCCCGCCAAACTCGTGGCATTGGGCCGGTCCTGAGTGGCGCCGTTACGTGCCGCGAGATGGCGCACTTCGCGTCGTCGAGGCGACGATTGCCGCCCACGATCCGCAGGCCATGGCGCAACGCTGGGGAACCGTCCTCGGCCTAGGCGGGCCGACGGAAATCAACGACGCGTGGCGCCTGGATCTGGAAGGCGGCGCGCTGCGCTTCGTACGCACCGATGAAGACGAGCGGATCGTTCGCTATTCGCTCATCGGGCCTCGCGAACAAACGGTGACGATTTGCGGAACCGAGTTTGCGGTCGCACGGAATCCTGCATAGGACCTATCCAAAAATTACTGCGCTGGCGGCCGCTGATGACGTTTCGAGATAGGTTCCTGCCGCTTTGTTGACAGCGTTCGGTGCCCTGGCTAGCGTCCGCTGCATGAGCAAGAAGCCCGCAGTTGCCCTCACCCGCAAGGAGCTCTATCGACGCGTCTGGTCGAAGCCGATGAGCGCTGTCGCGAAGGAAGTCGGCTTGAGCGGCAATGCGCTCGCGAAGATTTGCAATCGCCTGCTCGTGCCGTATCCGCCGCGCGGCTACTGGATGCGCTCCAATGCCGGCAAGAAAGTCGAGCGCCCGCCGCTGCCGGCCGCGCCTGAGATCAAGGCCACGCACATCATCACGCCAGGGTCACGGGCAGCTTCCCGGCGCACTCGCACGCGCCTGGATCCCGAAGCCCGGCGCGAGCAGCTCATGCAGGTGGCAGAACAGTTGATCCTCGAAAACGGCGTGCATGCCGCCACGATGAAACGCATCGCAGCGATCGCCGGGATCTCGGAAACGCAGGCCTACAATTATTTTGCGTCGCGCGAGCAATTGTTCGTCGAGCTTGCGCGCCGGGAATTCGCACGCATCCGCGACGCCCGTCAGGAAGATGTGCGACGGTCGCGCGATCACTACGAGCGCATCACTCGAATGACGCGCACGTACCTGCGCCACATCGGACAGCGAGGTACGCTCCTGCAGACGCTGCTCAGTCACCCGGACGTGCGGGCGATGCTGCGCGCAGAGCGTCGCAAGGAGCAGCGCGACAACTTCCACGCGCATGCCGATGAGCTCGTGCGGCTGTACGGGATTCCCAAGCCGCTTGCGCTCGGCACGACGGTCGTGCTGACGACGGTATGCTTACGCGCGGGCAAGATCATCGCGGACGGACGCATCCCCGTGGAAACGGCCGAGCGCCTGTGCCTTGCGATGGTGGTGCAGGGATCGCGCGATTTGGTTAGTCGGGGATAACGACTTTGTCCGGCGCTTTCAGCGCCTTCAGACTGCTCACGATCAGTCCGTGACAGATCTGACGGGCCGTCGTCTGATCGAGCTCGCCGTGGAACACGAGTCGCCCGCATTCGTCCGGAATCGCGCTCATCATTTCGATTGCGGCAGAGATCTCTTGATCGCTCAACGGTAGCACTTTCGCTGCGAGCGCCTTCAGGCGTCCGACGATCGCGTCGCGCGTCTCGAGCACGTGCGAATCGAAGTGACCCGACATGTACATGTCGGTCATCAAGATGTTGAGCAGTGGACCGTTGCGCGCGACGTGCTCGAAATAGAGCATCGCGCACAGCACCGCTGCTTGATCCAAGTCTTCGACCCGGGACGCCGTATCCAATCCGCCCAGCGCGAGGCTGCGAAGCTCGCGGTCGAGCAACGCATTGAACAGCTCGTATTGCGTCGGGAAGTACGTGTAGATGAGCGCCTTGCTCGCCCCAGCGTGGCGGGCCAGCTGCTCGAGCGGCAGCGGCAGGTAGCCCTGCTCGACGATCATGCGCGCGGCCGCATCCAGAATCTGGGCACGACGCACCTCGGGGGCGAGACGCTTGGGCTTCGTGGCCGGCTCGGCAAGGTTCCCTGAATTATTTTTAGTACGCGATCCCATGCGAGGCTTATAGCCGTCGGCCTGATCGACTTCAACTGCACGCTCGCTCGCCTCCGAATCCGCAGGCCGGCACGCTCGCCGTTCAACCGACACGAACCGGGACGAAGATTTGCGCGCCCGAGCGTTCTACGAGCAATGCAATGCTGTCGTTCTGCTTGAGCTTGCGAGTCTTCTCCCGAAGCTGCTCGACCGACTCGATGCGCTCGCCGGCCACGCCGATGATGATGTCGCCCTGCTGCAGACCTGCGCGGGCAGCCGGCCCGGTTGCCTGTTGAATCAGGAGCTTGCCTTCCGTTGCCG
>DATCLP010000379.1:0-1618 GCA_036563855.1 Steroidobacteraceae bacterium
GCATTACTCCGTCTGCGCCTGTGAAATCAAGTACGTCGCGCGCTTTTTGTGGCGTGTCGATATCACCATTCGCAAATACAGGAATTTGCACGCGTGACTTGATCTCGCGGATCGTTTCGTACTCCGCCTCGCCTGTATAAAAATCCGCGCGCGTGCGGCCGTGAACGGCGAGCGCCTTGACACCGCATTTTTCTGCGATCTCAGCGATCCGCACCCCATTGCGGCTGTTGCGATCCCAGCCTGTGCGGATCTTGAGCGTCACGGGCGCGTCCACTGCGCGCACGACGCTCTCGAGAATCCTTTGCACGAGCGCTTCGTCGCGCAGGAGCGCAGAACCACAGAGTTTTCCGCACACTTTCTTCGCGGGACACCCCATGTTGATGTCGATGATTTGCGCGCCGAGGTCGACGTTCATGCGCGCGGCTTCCGCTAACGCGACAGGATCAGCGCCCGCAAGCTGAACGACGCGTGGTTCGGGTTCGCCCTCGTGGTCCAGACGGCGTCGGGATTTTGGCGTGCTCCACAGCCGCGTGTCGGACGTGAGCATTTCGGAGGCCGCAAGTCCGGCGCCCAGGCGTCGACAGAGAATGCGGAACGGACGATCGGTCACTCCTGCCATCGGCGCAAGCACCGCGCGCGAGGGGAGCTCATAAGGTCCGATGCGGATCATGTTGCAGGTGCTTTGCTAACGCGAGACCGCGTCATTCGCACATGCTACGCCACCGTTCGCAGTCGGCAGGCATGCATCAATCTCAAAACCGACGGCTTGCGCGCCTGGATCGATGAAGGCCATCTCGGCATCGATGCGTTGACCCACGGCGAGAAGCGATGAGGCCGGAATCGCACGAGGCAGATAAACACTTGGCGCTACGTCATTGGAGGCTATGCGATTTCCGTAGCGGTCCTGAACGGTGACGCGCAGGAGTGGCATCGGCTGCGGCTGACCCGACGCGTTCTTCAGGCTTGCGCGCACAGTCAGCCGGCCTGCGTCCGGTTCCGTTTCAGCACCGAGCTGACGCACTTCGTATCCCGAAAGATCCCAGTTCGGTGACAGCGGCATTCCCAGCGAAGCGTAGAACGAAGTGAGCGGCCCGTGCAGACGAGGATGAACCGCAAGATCGTTTCGATAGTGATGCACGATCTGCGCAAGCAGTACCAGGATCAGCGCGGCCGTTCCGGATGCCCACGCGATGTTTGCTGCACGTGCGCTTCGCGGCGCGAGTTCTGATTCTTCTTCATCGGGCTCGATCGCCGCGGAAGCGGGCGGCGCGGCCGGCTTAACGGGAACGATGCTCTCATCGTTCGCTGCCGGCAAATGCGTCTGCACGGCCGGGCGTCGAACCTCAGCTTTCTCGCCCTGACCCGTTGACGAAAGCCGCGCTGCGAGTTCGCGTAACTCCGAGCTCAGCTCGTCATCTTCGATGCGCGGCTGCTCGATACGCGCGGGCTCTTCTTCCTCATCCGGAAGCGTGCCTTCCTCGGCGCGCAGAATGATGGATTCGAACGTGCCGCTCGCTTCATCCTTCGCCTGAGTGGGTTCGATGAAGACTTCGGTAACGTCCGTTGCCCTTGGATCGAATTCGAGATCTTCCTCATCGTCGATGCCGTGATCATCCGA
>DATCLP010000380.1:0-8004 GCA_036563855.1 Steroidobacteraceae bacterium
CCACCGTTCGGTGCTCTCGGATCTGGCCGTGGACGAGCTCACTGCGGCAATGAATTTCGAGCGCGTTCCGGCCGCCCGACTGACGCCGCACGGCCCGCGCGAACGTTTCCCCGCGCGCCTTGCGCCCATGCTCGCGGAATCGGGTTCGACACCGAAAACCGATCCGAACTGGCTCTACGAGCCCAAGCTCGACGGCTATCGCGCCCTGGCGTTCATTCAGGACGGCAAAGCCCGTCTGATCTCGCGCGGCGGACTCGACATCAGCGCCCCCTACCCTGCGGTCATCGCCGATCTCGAGCAACAGGCAGTCGGTTCGATGATCCTCGACGGCGAGCTCGTCGCGTACGGCATGGACGGCAAACCTTCTTTCGCCGCATTACAGAAGCGCGCACAGTTGACCACGCCCAAGGAAATCGCCGCTGCAGAACGCGAATCGCGCGTCGCATACGTCTGTTTCGACTTGCTGCATTTCGAAGGCTTGAACCTGCGCCCGCATCCGTACAGCGAGCGACGCCGCTACCTCGCGCAATGCTTGCTGCCGACTCCGAATGTGCAGCTCATTCACGTCGCATCAGATGCCGAACAACTCTACGCGGCAGCGCTCGCGCTCGGATTCGAAGGCATCGTGGCCAAGCGCAAGGACAGCACGTATCAGCCGGGCAAGCGGACCGCGTCCTGGCTCAAGTTCAAGGCCACGCACACCGAAGAATTCGTGATCGGCGGCTACACGCAAGGCCGCAACTCGCGTCAGGCCTTGGGCGCCCTCCTGCTCGGTACTTGGGAAGGCGATCGACTTCGCTATGTCGGCCATGTCGGCTCCGGCCTCGATGAGGCAACGATCGAGCTGCTTCGCCCGCAATTGGCCAAGCTGACTCGCAAGAAGCATCCGTTCGCGGAGAAACCCGATCTACATCGCCCCACGATCTGGGTCGAGCCGAAGCTCGTTGCGGAAGTGACGTTTCAAAATCGCACGCCGTCCGGCATGTTGCGCGCGCCGGTCTTCGTGCGCTTGCGCGAAGACAAGAGCCCTGAAGAAATCGGTCAGCGAGCGACGGCTGCTCGCGGCAAGTCCATTACGCGGACGCCCGCGAACGAAATCGAAGACATTACGCAGCAGCTCTCGAGCCCGAAGCAGGAACTCACCCTGCTCGTCGGCGATGCACGCATCAAGCTAACGAGCCTCGATCGCGAATATTGGCCGGGCGATCCGTCTGCAAAGCTCAAACCCATCACGAAGCGCGATCTGCTTCGTTACCTGGCCGCCGTCTCTCCGTACATGCTGCCGCACCTGCGAGACCGGCCGCTCACCATGATTCGCATGCCCGAAGGCATCAACGGCGAACGGTTCTTCCAAAAGCACTGGGAGCAATCGCTGCCGGACTTCGTGGAAACGGTCAACGTGTTTTCGGAGCACAAAGACGAAAGCCACGGCTACATTCTCGCGAACAATCTGCCGACGCTGATCTGGCTCGGTCAAGTCGGCACGCTCGAGTTCCACGTCTGGCATTCGCGCGTCACGACGGACGTGGACGCGGTCTCCAAGAGCCTCGATTTCGATTCCTCTCTCGAAGCGCTGGAGCGATCGGTCGCGAACTACCCCGACTATCTGGTCTTCGACATCGACCCCTACATCTACTCGGGCAAGGAACCGCCGGGCGCCGAACCCGAGTACAACAAGAAGGCGTTCGCGATGGGCAAGAAGGTCGCGTTCTGGCTGCGGGCCCTGCTGCGCGAGATGGGGCTGACCGCGCTCGTAAAGACCTCCGGCAAGACGGGCCTGCACGTATTCGTCCCGATATGCAGGACGCTGACGTTCTCCGAAGCGCGCCATGTCTGCGAGCTCATCGGCAGGCACCTCATGCGGCAGCACCCCCGTGAGATCACGATGGAATGGGCGGTCGTGAAGCGGACAGGAAAAATCTTCATCGACTACAACATGAATGTCCGCGGTAAGACCTTGAATTCCGCCTATTCGCCGCGGGGCGTTCCCGGCGCTCCAGTGTCGATGCCGTTGACCTGGGAGGAGCTCGAGGCGGCCGAACCGGGGCACTTCACCGTGCGTAATGTGCTGGCCCGCTTGGAAAGAACCGGTGACCGGTGGCATGATGCATTAACTTCCAAGCAGAACCTTACTGAATTACTTAGTAATTTCCCCTCCGGACAGCCGGGCTCGAAAGCAAGGTGATTGTATGGCCGCTCGCTCCATGGGCTCTTTGACGATCTCATTCGGGCTCATCTCGATCCCGGTGAAGCTTTACACCGCAACCCAGTCAAACGGCACGATTTCTTTTAACCTGCTGCACAAGACCTGCGGCTCGCGCCTCAGACAGCAGTACATCTGCATCAAGGAAGGCGTGCCGGTCGAGCGCGACGAGATGGTCAAGGGGTACGAGTTCGCCAAGGATCAGTACGTCCAGTTCTCCCCAGAGGAGCTCAAGGCGCTCGAGGAAATCGGCACGCACGCGGTCGAGATCTCGGAGTTCGTGTCGATCGATTCGGTCGACCCGGTCTACTACGACAAGAGCTATTACCTCGCGCCGGACAAGGGCGCGGCAAAGCCATACGCCCTGCTCACCCAGGCGCTGCGCGAAACGAAGCGCTGCGCTATCGGACGTTGGGCATCGCGTGGAAAGGCAAATCTCGTGATGCTGCGTCCGGTCGAAAACGTGCTCGTGATGCAGCAGCTGCACTTCGCGACCGAAGTGCGGCCCGCGACCGAGATCGAGGTTCCCCAACAGGAAGTGAAGGCTGCCGAGCTCAATCTGGCCAAGCAGCTCATCGAACAGCAGGCCTCATCGAAATTCGATGCCACGGCCTACGTGGACGATGTCAGAGCACGCATCGAAGCCGCGATCCAGAAGAAGGTCGAAGGCCAGGAGATCTCTGTCGCCGAAGCACCAACGGCGGCCGGCGAAGGCAAGGTCATCGATCTGATGGAGGCCTTGCGCGCAAGTCTCGAAAAGACCCAGAAGGCAAAAGCGACGGTCTCGCGGCTCGGTCCGCGCAAAGCGCCGAAGCGAGTCGAGCCGGCAGCGAAAACGGCACGCAAGTCCGGCAAACGCTGAGCGCGCAGCGCGAGCGCCGCTGGCCTTCGACGATGGCGCCTGAATCCCGCTCGATCGTTGCGGCAGGATGGCTGAAAATCGCTGAAGTCCGTTCGACGCGCTTCGGTCGACCGAGCGTCGAGCAGCGAATATCAGCCGCCGACACTTAACGATGGGTACGTACACCGTGCGGGACGTCGAACGCGTCCTGCGCCTCCCCGAGAGCACGATTCGAGGATTGATCAAGGCGGGGTTCGTCGCCCCTGCCCGCGGGCCGCGGCGCGAGTATCGATTCACGTTCCAAGATCTCATCGTGCTGCGCGCAGCGCGTGCGCTCATCGAGGCGAACGTTCCGCGCCGACGCATCAATCGGGCGCTCAAGGACCTGCGCCAGCATCTTCCGGAGACGATGCCGTTGTCGGGTCTCAGCATTTCTGCGATCGGCGACCGGATCGTCGTGCGCGACGGACACGCGCACTGGCAGGTCGACGATGGCCAGTATCTGCTCGGCCTCGACGTCAGCATGGAAGGCGGCACGTTGCGCGTCATCGATCGCATCGAGCAACCTGCGCCGCGCTCGCAACCGCAAGAAGATTGGTTTGCCAAGGCCGTCGAGCTGGAAACGACCGATCCGGCCGCCGCATTGAAAGCGTACGCACGCGCCGTCGAGATCGATGGCTCGGACGGCGCCGCCTGGACGAACTGGGGTCGGTTGCTGCACGAGCAGGGTCAGATGCGCGAAGCCGAGCGGATCTATCGCAAGGGACTCGCGCAATGCGAGCCAGATGCCTTGTTGCACTTCAATCTAGCCGTGTTGCTCGATGATCTGGGTCGCGTTCCCGAAGCGATCGAACATTATCAGCATGCGATCGAGCTCGATCCCAATCTCGCAGATGCGCACTTCAATATCGCCAGGCTCTACGAATCGCTCGGGAAGGAGCAGCATGCGATTCGGCATCTTGGGCAGTACCGCAAGCTCATGAATCGGCGCTGACGCGCACGTTCAGGCTGTAGGCTGCAGACCGTAGGCTGTAGGTAGAGCAGCGCGTTCGCGCTAACCCCTAGACTGAAGGCTGAAGACTGGAAGGAAGAGCGCGGATGCGCACATTCCGTTACTACCGTCGCCTGTTGCCGCCCCGAGCCCCGAGCCCCAAGCTCTAGTCGACCGCAGGTCGGCAGATAAACATCGTATGACTCAAACTCAAATCATCGACCTCTCGCTCGATGCTCAAGCCCGCGCGTTTGACGCAGGCGCGCATATCGTCCGAGTGGTACATCTTGCTGTTACCGTTGGCGAGGCACGCGAAATAGAGCGTCGTCATGACGAGCACGAATCGCGCGGCTTCGTGCTCCTGCTTGTCCCAGTACGTATCGACGATGTAGATGCGCCCGTCTGGCGCGAGCGCACGGCGTGCGCGCTCGAGGATCGAAACGATCTCGTCCTCCGCGAAGCAATCGAGGAACTGACTCATCCAGATCGCATCGTGGTGGCCGGGAAACTCGAGCGAGCGGTCGAGAAAATCGATCGGGTGATAGCGCGCGCGATCGCCGTGACCGTTTTCTTCGACGGCCTTGCGCGCCATTTCGAGCTGCCCGGGATGATCGAGCAACGTGACGCGCACGTCGCGATCGTGGCCTAGACAGGCGAGCGAGAACTTACCGGTATTCGCTCCGACGTCCAGAAGCCGCTTGGGTTTGCGCTCGAATACGACAGGCAGCGCCGCAGGGAACAATCCGTCGGGATAGAAATGATCGAAGGCAAACCAGCTCTTCTGCACGTGCGGCGGCAGTTGAGCGAGACCTTCGTAAATCGTCGACCACGGACCGAGCTCTCGAAGGCCTGCGGGCTTTCCGGTTTGGATGGCCTCGCGCAGCCGTGCCATGCCTTGGTAACAGACGTCCGCAGTGAAATCCATGTTGGCGCGCGTCATCGCGTCTTGCAGCACGAGCAGACCGATCTTGCGCAGCCGGAAACGATCGCCTTCGAGCGCGACGAGCTCGCAGACCATGCCGGCCTCGAGCAGCACCTTCACTCCGTACAAGGGGAGGCGCGTCGACTCGGCGACGCTCTCGGCGGTCATCCCTTGCGGGTCGCCTTGCGCGAGCGCGGCCAAAATGCCCAAGTCACGCAACGCGAGCGCAGCTTGGAACGCGAGAGGCCCGAAGGCGAGCTTTTGCGCCTCCAACTTGGCCTCGTAGAGCGACTTTTCGTCTCGGGCGATGCGCTTCGACAAGAAACCACCACAAGAAGGAACCGGGGATGCGCAATTATTTCACGAAAGAGTGCGGGCGTCTGCGCACCGGCACCGTAGCCGAGCTGCCGGAAATCCCCTGCCCGCCCCATCAGTCCTTCGCTCTTGCGCTAGCGTGCGTCGCTCGGCATCCTCGCCGGCGCGCGCGAACGCGAAGACGGCCGCTGCACGAAAAAACGCACAGTGATGTCCGAAGGAGCACGCATGAGATTTGCAGTTGGTGCGATCACGTTCTTGCTATCGACGCTCGCTGTCGCCGAGCACTACGGCGCGCCGATCAAGGGCGGCACGCCGGTCTCGCTCGAAACCGCAATCCGACAGCTGGATCGCGAAACGCGCGCCGATGTCCTGATCGAGGCGCAAGTCGAAGCCGTTTGCGTCGTCAAGGGCTGCTGGATGGCGCTGAAGTCCCCCACGGGCGACGTACGAGTGACGTTCAAGGACTACGGCTTCTTCGTGCCCGGCAACATCATCGGCAAGACCGTGCGCGTCGAGGGCACGCTCGAGAGAGTCGCCATGACGCTCGAGGAAACCAAACACTTCGTCAAAGATGCAGGCGGCGATCCGTCGACGGTCACGCAGCCGCGTACCGAGTACCGGATCGTGGCGATCGGAGTGGAAGTTGTAGGGTCGTGACTCGCGACTAGTGACTCGTGACTCTAAGCAAAGAAGCGCATCTTCCACCGACACGCAACGCTCATCGTTCAGCCGATGCACGTTGCCAGGGCCTTCAACATCGTGCGTGAGCGACCATGGTGCACAAGCTACGACTCACGAGTCACTAGTCACCAGTCACTACCCACGAGCCACGAACAATGCTTGTCCATCCAACACCGATTCACTCTCCGACATAAATCGGCGTAGTCTCCTAAGCGTGCGTCCGTTTCTTGCATGCACGACCATGTCTGCTTGAGGAGGCTCAACGTGGCAGCTCCATCGGATAGAACCAGGTCGCGGAAAACCGGCTCGGGAACTCGAGCGCGCAAGTCGGCGAAAGCCGCTCCGGCGGCGCAACCTTCCCAGAGCGCAACGGAAACGTCTCCGAATACTCTCGTTCCGGAAATCGTCCGCGCAGAGCTGACGTCCCAGCCGGTCTCGAGCGATTCGGAACGCCATCGTTGGATTTCGGAGCGCGCCTACGCTTTGGCGGAAGCGCGCGGCTTCGCTCCGGGCGGAGAGCTCGACGATTGGCTGCAGGCCGAACGCGAATACGAATCGCGCACGATGCAGCGTCCTGAGGATCAATTCACAGGCTGACCGCCGGCTGGCATCAGTCGCGACCGGCCCGCTCCTTGACGGCGAACACGCCGTCCAGCATGGGCCGCGTCGAGAATCCTGCGCGTCGCAGACGCAATTCGACCTCCTTGGCGAGGTTGCGGCCCGTTGCGGCTCGATTCGGTGCACCCGTGTAATGAAACAAGCGGCCGTCGCTCTTCAGCACGCGCGCCAGCTCGCGATAGAAGTCGAGCGAATACAACTCGCCGGCAATACCGAAGCGCGGCGGGTCGTGCAGCGCCGCATCGAACGCAGCATCGGGCAAGCCGGCGATTCTCTGCGTGACATCGCCGAGCTCGAGATGGAGGCGCTCGTCCGCCTCGCCGCTGCCTTCCGGCGACCATGGATTCAGACCGCGCAGCCACAGCACATCGGGCTCGCGCTCATACGAGCGAATTTCCTGCGCTCCGCTGCGCAGGCACCAGACTGCGAAGTAACCCAGTCCTCCGCATGTATCGAGCACTCTTTTTCCACGCGGGCGGATGGATGCTACTTTGTGTGCAGCGTCGTCGAAGGGAGAAACCTGCTCGGTCGGCAACATCTTGATCCCATCGATTTCGAATGTGGGCGGCCCCCACGGCGTCGGTACGAGCTTGATCAACGAAGCTCGGTAGCGCGAGATCGGGTGAAATACGCCCTCCTCCCAGAAGTAGACCGTGCGTTCCTTGCACGACTCCAAGTAGGGGTAGCGCTTGCCCTGCCACTCCCAATGATCGCAACGGGGAATCACGGTCGTGCGCGTGCGTCCGAGATCGACGGAACATTCGATGCTCTCAGCGTTGTCGCGTGCGGCGCGTTGCAGAGTCTCCTGAAGCTCTGCGGTGACGAGCGGAAGGCGCAACGACTTGCCGGCGGCTGAGGGCTGAAGGCCGAAGGCTGAAGGTCGGGAGCGCTGTCGCGCTTTCATCGCCGGGCTTCACGCTGCGGGGCGCGACAATGCCTGAATCTCTTGCGCGAGCGCCTCGCCGAGCGCTTCAACCGTGTTCGCCTTGTAGACGAGCTGGTTGATGTTCAAGCGCTCGGCCACCTCGACGTCCTCCGGGCGGATGTAGCCCGAGGTCATGATGATGGGTACTTGCTCACGGATGCGGCGCAGCTCCGCCGCAAGATCGGGCCCCGACATGCCCGGCATCGAAACATCCGTGATCACTACGTCGAACGCTTGCGGATGAGTTCGGAACTCCGCGAGCGCCGCTTTCGGGTCCGTAAAGCCGCTCACGCGATACCCCATCTTCGTCAACGCCCGCTCCATCAGAAACACGAGGGCCTCTTCGTCGTCGACGTACATTACGCGCTCGCCGCGGCCTTGCGGCATCGAACGTGTCGCGCGTTGCTGTTCGACCGGTCCGTCCGTACCCGGTAGATAGACGCTCACGGTCGTTCCCTGATTCGGTTGGCTGCGGATCTCGACGGCGCCGCGATGACTCTGCACG
>DATCLP010000381.1:0-17436 GCA_036563855.1 Steroidobacteraceae bacterium
TTGCCGCGGATCGATTCGTCGAAGACCTGCTTCGTGTGATCGTCCTGCGGGTTGCGCAAGAAATTCGCTTCGGACTCGAACGTAAGCCCTGCGGCCTGGAAGTCGCGCCTGATGACTTCCGGATCGATGCGGTGAAGCGTATCGACGATCTCGCCTGGGTCTCCGCCCGGGTTGGCGACGTGGTCGACGACGACGACCACGGCACCTTGTTTCAACGCCGGAACGAGCCGCGCAAGCGCAGCGGCTGGATCGGTTGTCGGCCAGGTGCCATCTTTCGAACGCCAGTGCAGATCGTGATAGGAGAGAACGAAGAGCGCCGCATCGAGCGACTCTTCAGGCAGCGACAACTCTTCGGGCGGCGCCGTGATCTGTTCGACGTTCGGCAGCCGATTGTTGCCGAATCGCTCCTGCAGCTTGGATCCTGAAAACTTCGCATACGGTTCGTTGTTATAGGCGATCACGCGTCCTTCCGGGCCCACGATCAACGACAGTAGCTCTGCGTTGTAGCCGCCTGCAGAGAAGTAATCGATCACGTGCATGCCGGGACGCGCCCCGAGGAACACGAGCAGGTCCTTGGATTTGCGCGTCTCATCTTGCTCGCGATCGCCGGGAAGCCGTGCAGGATTCGAGAGCGCCGCGTCGATGGCGGCAATGTCAGCGGCACCCGTAGCCGCGGGATCGGATGAGCCAGCCTGATCGGATTGCATCGGCGCCGGCGGCGTTTCGGCACGTTTGCAAGCGGGAAAGGCGAGGGCTGCAGCGGCGCAGACGAGCAGTATGCGGATCGTGTTCATCGCGGGCACCTTGTCGAGAGGACGCTGAGCGATCGTATCGACTTGGAAGATTCCCGCAAGCCGCAATGACGACTATCAATTCCGCGCGAGCTTGATGAGGGTTCCGGCCAGCTCGTCCAGCTCGCGGCGCAGGTGTTCGCGTTGCTTCGTCGTCAAGGTCGCATCGAGCGCGAGGAGCATGCGTTCGTACCGTTCGCCGTTGCGCGCGACCTTGGCGGCGTAGTCCGAAGTCCAGTACTGGTCGGGATCCTTGAGGACCGCGAGCACGCGTTGGACCGGCTGTTCGTCGGATTCGGTGCGCGCGCTCGCGATCGGGTCGCGCAGCGCGTTGCGCCAAGCCGTTTGGCTTTCGGCCCAGTCTTCGTACGTGGGCTCGAGCTCCGCCACTGTCCCTTCGATGATCTTCATTTGCTCGGGCGTGATGCTGCCGGTCCAGCGCTTGACTTGCCGGACGATGTCGCGAACCTGTTTCGTCTGCCACTTGCCGTTCGCTAGCGTTTCGGCGCTTTCCTTGGTCGATTTTTCCGTGCGCTTCTCGAGATTCGCGAGCAGCTCATCGACCTGCTCGGGCGACAGACGGAGCAATAGCTCGGAAGCCTCCGGCGCGGTCTTCTGAACCAGGGTGTCGATCAGGCCGCTGAAACGCTGGCGGATGGATTCGAAAGTCGCGCGAGAAGCGGGTTGCCTCACGGCCAACGACACGTCCTGCACGAAGGCGGCGTAGCGTTCGAGCTCGCTCTCGCGATGCCATGCAAGGGTGCGTTCGAGCCACGCCCGCAGCTCGGACCGTTGTGCATCGTTCAGCGAGACCAGGCTCTGGAAGTACCAAGTCGCGACCGTGTCGAGCCGGTTGTATATGAAGCGTGCCGTGCAGCCCGAAAGCACCAGGCACAACACGACGAGGACCGCGGCGATCGGCTTGCGGCGGAAAGACGGACTGGCGGCACGCATGGCACGCATAGGAGTCCCAGGGATCGTAATAGCGTGGACCGCTCGTGTCCAAAGTGATCGGATTGCCAGAACAACTTCCAGCGGTGAGCTCGAGTTCCGGTCGGCTTGGCGGCCGGAACGTTCGCGCGCCATGATCGACAGGATGCCGACCGCACTGCAAACGCCTGCCTCCATGCATTTCGCGCGTCGCCGCAAGACGGCGACAGCGATCGCACTGTTTGCGCTCGGCATGGGCGGGATGGGTGTCGTACGCGCCATCGAACACGCGCAGCTCGGGGTGGAGCGGATCGAGGGCGAGGGCTGGGTCCTCGAAAACATCGCGGTCGATATGAATCTCGGAGCGATCACTCGCGCCCAGGTGACGATCGCGCGCGTACACCTGATTTCGGCGGACTATGTCCTGCGGAACATTCGTCTCGCGTGCGGTTCGGTCGAAGTGGGAGCAACGTTCGTATGCGAAGACGGCGCGGTCACGCTTACCGTGGGCGGCGTGCGGCAGCAGTGGCGTGGAAGGCTGGCTTACGACCGCGCAACGCAACGGCTCGATCTCGACGTGCGTGCACCGTCATTTGCAGGCGGCACTGTGCGCGTGCGCGGCAATTTTGCGAGGAACGGCTGGCGCATACGCGGAACGCTCGACAACGTTGCGCTCGAACAGGCGCTCGATGTCGCCCGCAAGCTCGAAGTTTCTCTGCCGGACGTCGCCGGGAGCGGACGTATCACTGCGACGCTAGAGGCTGCGGGAACGAAGGATCCCGAGTATTTCGAAATCGACGCGCGGCTCGTCGACCTGAGCGCGAACAACACGGACGGCACCATCGCGAGCGACGCGCTGGTACTGCACACTCGTTCGACGTTCGTACGCGAGGGAAATCAGTGGCGCTTCGACGTTACGGCGAATGCGCCAAGCGGACAGGCGTATTTCGAGCCCATTTTCCTGGATTTCGGACAGCACGCATTCGAGCTGAGTGCCGAAGGGAGCTTGCAGTCGCGGGATGAAATCCTCGTGCGCAGGTTCGATGTCGATCATGCGGATGCACTTCGCGCGACAGGCAGCATTCGCTTGGATCTACGCAATGAGCTGCTGGTGCGCGATGCGCGGGTGGATGTGCAGTCGTTGCAGTTCCCCGGCGCCTACACGAGCTATCTGCAGCCGTTCTTGCTCGGCGGTGCTTTCGCGTCGTTGACGACGTCGGGTCGTGCTGCAGGTACGGTGCACGTGGCGAACAACGTCCCGCGTCGTTTCGCGTTCGAAATCGGGGATCTCAATGTCGACGACGGCACGCGCAAGCTGGTCGTGGAAGGTCTGAGCGGCAGGATCGCGTGGCACGACGATGCGAATGATGTCGAGCCGTCGTCGTCGGCAGAACCGGAGCATTCCTTTCTCCGATGGCGCGCCGGAAGCCTTTTGAATCTTGCATTCGGTGAAGCCGAGGTGCGCTTCGTTGCGTCCGGTCGCAGCTTCCGGCTACTCGAACCGACGCACATTCCCGTGCTCGATGGACGTCTCGATGTCGAGCGTCTCCGTGTCGAGGACTTCGGTCGGCCGACGATGGCAGTCGATGGCGATGCCGAGCTTCAACCCATCAGCGTGACGGAGCTGTGTCGGGCATTCGGTTGGCCCGAATTCGGCGGCAAGCTGGGCGGCACCATTTCGCAATTGCGCATGCGGGACGGCGTCGTCACGCTGGGAACGGCGCTCGAGGGACAGGTGTTCGACGGCCGCATTTCCATCCGAGACTTGCGGCTGGAAGATGCGCTCCGCGCCTGGCCGCGGTTCTCGGCGAGCATCGACTTCGACAACCTCGACCTCGAGCTCGTCACGCAAGCGTTCTCGTTCGGCCGCATCACCGGACGCCTATCCGGACAGATCGACGGATTGCAGCTCTTCAATTGGCGGCCGATCGCCTTCGATGCGCGTTTCTACACGCCGCCGAACGACCGCTCCCGACGTCGCATCAGTCAGCGCGCCGTAGAGAATATCGGCAGTATCGGCGGCGGGCGCGCCGGCGTTGCTGCGGCGCTGTCGAGCGGGTTTTTGCGTTTTTTCGACGAATTTCGTTACGAGCGACTCGGCCTGTCGTGCCGGCTGGAGAACGATGTGTGCCACATCGACGGCATTGCGCCGGCGCCGCACGGCGGCTACTACATCGTGAAAGGTACGGGACTTCCGCGCATCGACGTCATCGGCGGTGCACACAGGGTGGATTGGCCGAGGCTGGTCCGGCAGCTCATCGAAGCAACCAAGTCCGGCGGACCGACGATCGGTTCTGCTCCGAACCCGCCTTGAGGGTGCGCATGCGTCGTCGGCGCAGGTAGGATTCGGATTCAGCGACTGCGAATCGCTCGGAGATGTTCAGGAGTTTCCCATGCGACGTACGGCTTTGAAACTCGTAGCCCTGTGCATGTGCTTGTCCGCCTGCGTGACGATCAACGTCTATTTCCCGGCAGCGGCCGCGGAGAAGGCTGCGGATCGAATCATCGAAGACGTTTGGGGAGAGGACGCCCGCAAATCGCAAAGCGACAAGCGCACGCAGCTCTTCGAAGCCGATCCGCGACGCGTGTTGTTGGCAGTAGCGGGGGCGGTGCTCGATTTGCTCGTACCCGCAGCGCATGCACAACAAGCGGATCTGAACATCTCGACGCCCGTCATCAAGCAGATCACGCAAGCAATGGAAGATCGTCATGCGAAATTGAAGCAGTATTACGAGTCCGGCGCGATCGGGCTCACACGCGACGGCCTCGTGGAGATTCGCGACCAGAACCTGATTCCGCTGCCTGAACGCAATTCCGCGCGCAAGCTCGTCGCCGATGAAAATGCGGATCGCGCCAATCTGTATCGCGAGATCGCGAATGCGAACGGCCATCCGGAATGGGAAATGGACATCCGCAGGACGTTCGCCGAGCGTTGGATCGAGCGCGCGTCGCCCGGCTGGTATGTGCAGGATCAGAAGGGGCAGTGGACGAAGAAATAGGCTGAAGACTGAAGAAAGGGTCGCGCGCGGTGCGCGCACTTTATTGTGAGCTGTCGCCTGTAGCTTTTTCTGTCCGGGCGTCGCGAGTCTTTGGCGTTGTACTTGCTCGGCCGCGCATCGTGGCCTTTCCTTCAGCCTTCAGTCTTCAGCCTTCAGTCTCAAAAAAAAAGCCCCGCATCGCGGGGCTCTTTCGTTTCCGAGTCGGCGTCTCTTCTAGTTGTTTGGGTGCGTCGGCTAAATCAAGAAACGTCGCTGTCGCTCTAAGTCACAAGTTGTCGACCGGACGAAGCCGGTCGCGTCATCCCTGCGCTTGTTTCTTAGTCCAACTCCCCTTGGCGGTGCCATCCCCCGCTTCTCTGCCTTCGTTCGCATGCTGACGCTTTGCGAACTTACATACAAGCCAGCAAGTGGTATGCCACGCAGCGAAGTGTGCATCTTCATTCAAACGCTTAGCAATATCCGTGGCGCACGAGCCACGCGGACTTTCGTCACAACTGTAAACAAATCCGACAACCGATCTCGGTGTCGGAAACATACCTGCAGAAAGGCCCTTATCAATCGTTGAGACGCGGCAGCTCGATTGCGAACTCAACGCCCGAACCGTCGGGCAAATTGTTCGCGCTCACCGTGCCGCGATGAAATTCTGCGATCAGTCTCACGATGTACAGACCGAGTCCCAAATGCGGTTCGGAATCGCTTGCCGGCCGGTGGCTCACGAGCGATTCGAACAATCGGCCCGCGATGTGCGGGGGTAGCAGCGGCCCGGTGTTCCCGACCGTCAATCGGCAGGTGCGCGGATCGGCAGTGAGCGTCAACCAGATGCGCCCGCCTTCGGCGCAGTGATCCGTCGCGTTGTCCATCAGCTTGTCGAGCATTTGCACGATCAAGTCGGGCGAACCGTCGACGAAGCATGGCTCGTCCGGCACGCGGGTCTCGATCGAGTGCTGCGCAAAGGATTCGCGATAGGCGAGTCCGATGTTGCGCACGAGGTCTGCCAAGTCGAACCGGATGCGCTCGGTGTGCTCGATGCTCTGCTCGACGCGCGTCGCTTCGGTCATCGCCGTCAGAATCGCGTGCATTCTGTGCGTGCCGCTGCGGGCGCGTTCGAGGTATTGAGCTGCATTGCCGCTGAGCTCGCTCTCGCTGCTCAAGTTCTCGAGCGATGAGCTCACGATCGTGAGCGGGGTGCGCAGCTCGTGCGATAGCTTCGTACCGAGCGTTTGCAGATAGCTCGTGTACTCCTTCAAACGCGAAAGCAGCGTACTGTAGTTTCGGGCGAGCGCGCCGAGCTCGTCGGAGGCGCGCATTTCCGGGATGTTCGGTTCGATGCGGCCTTCGGGTGTCAACGCCGTCGCTGCCGCCCGGCTCAACCGACGGATGCGGTGCGACAGACGTGCTGCGAACAAGAGCGTCACGACGATTGCAAAGAGCGTCGCCACGAGCGTCAGGTTCAAGAGCCGAGTGAGCGCCATCTCCCGAACGAGCGCGAGGCGTTCGCCTGGCTCTTCGACGATCAGGGCACCGACGACGTCTTGCGCGACTCTGATCGGAACCGCCGCACGCACGAGCGAAGGTTCGCCGCCGCATTGCTCATACCAGATCGCCAGATCGCGCCCGGCTCGCGCCTCATCGACCGGCGCACCCCACATACCGTACGGTAGACCGTACGGCTCGCAGGGCGTTTCTTCCCGGGCAAGCAACGCTCGGTAGATTGAGCGGCTGAAGCCTTCGTCGTTCGTGCTCAGCAAGGGGTAGCTCGTTTGCACATCGATCGCGATCGAGCCGGCGCGGGCGAGCAGCCAGCCGTTTGCATCGACGACCGAGACGCGTAGCTCCGACGATGCGAATTGTTCTAGTCGCTGCTTCAACGTCTCGGAACCGACGTGCAGCCAGCCCGGTGCAGTGTTGGCGGGATCGAGCTGGCCTTCGAGATCGATCGCGAAAATGGCGAGCTGGATGCCGAACACATTGATCGGCGCTCGCAGCTCTACGGCGTAGCCGCTCGGCGTGGCACGCCAGACGCCCGTGACCGACGACAACCTGTCCATCGTGGCGCGCCACGGTGCGCCGACTTGAGCGGTGCGCACAATGATCGGTCCGGGTGCCGCGGCGCTCACCGACCAGGCGCGCTCGCGACCGAACTCGTCCCGCGTGAAGAACACGATGCGATCGCTGGGTTCGGGCGCAGTCGCATCTTCCGGCGATGGCCGCTCATATCGGATGTTCGCATCCTCGGTTTCCACGTAGACGTGCATGAAGCGACCGTGCACTCCGAGGCGCACGCGCGGCGAATTACGATCGAGTCCGGCGATCGGTCGCGCGGGTTCCGGCCACTCATCAGGGAATCCATCCAACAACGGCTCGATCGGCAACAGCGGCGCATACCAATCGCCCTTCGCCGGATCGAAATTGCGGCGCAACTCGGGAATGCGATAAAGCTCTTCAGGCTGTGAGGCGACGACCCGGCTCAACACTTGCGCCGTCGTCAGCAGCGCCTGCTCCTGACCCTCGCGCAGCGTCGTTTCCATCTGCTGCGCGTACTGCCATCCCGCCCACGGCAGGACGAGCGTCAGTAGACTGAGCAGGAGGAGCTTGAAGCGGAGAGACATGAGCTTCGCTGACGACGGGCTACGGACTACGGGCTACGGCAAGAAAAGACTCAGCGTAAACGGCGAACCGACGCAAAACACGCGTGCGCTGATGGCCGGCGCTGCGAGCCGCGGCATAAATTTCATTTGTCGGCAGCATCGTTTCGGGTTTCTTAGTCGCGGCCGGGGACGCTTTGGAAGCATGTAAGCGGCGACACTCTTACGGTCGCCCGTAGCCCGTCGCCCGTAGCCCTCTTAGCTGTTGTAGCCCGTCGCCCGCCATCATTCCTTCCACCGATACCCCATCCCATACATCGTTTCGATGTGATCGAAGGATTGATCGATGGCTTGGAACTTGCGGCGAATGCGTTTGATGTGCGAGGTGATCGTATTGTCGTCGAGCACGACGTTCGCCGCGTCCATCAGCTGCTGCCGGTTCTTCACGTGGCCGGGGTTTTTTGCGAGCGCGTGCACGATCCAGAATTCGGTGAGCGTGAGTCCGAGAGGCTTCTCGCGCCAACTCGCATGCATGCGCGCCGTATCGATGACCAGATCGCCGCGTACGAGGAGCTGATCGCGGCTCGAGGGTTGGGTCAGCGCATCGATACGCCGGAAGAGTGCGTCGACTCGCGCGATCAGATGCGCGAGGCTCAGGTCCTTCGTCAGGTAATCGTCTGCGCCGAGACGCAAGCCCGATACGGCATCGATTTCGCTGTCGCGTGCCGTGAGAAAGATGATCGGAAGCTCAGCAGACATCGAGCGCAGCTCGCGGCACAGCTCGAAGCCTCCGTCCGGCTCGTCGCGGAGGCCGATGTCGATCACGGCCAGGTCGGGCAACCGCACGCGAAAGGCATCCAACGCTTCTTTACGCGTTCCGTACGTGCGCACTGCATAGCCGTGCCGCTGAAACGCAGCGGCGTAGTTGTCTCGAATGGCGGGCTCGTCTTCGACGATGGCGATCAAGCGTTTCATGTGCGTGCTCGGAGAACTTTCCGAGGCAAGTGTAACCCCGCCGAAATCGCGCGAAAGCTCGAGCCACGATTGATCACAATCCGCCCCGGTTGCGCCACGGCACATCCGCACCGTGCCCCGAGCGCCTGCTGTCATGGTCTCGAGCGGATTGGAGGGTGCCATGCGAACTATCAGCCACTCGGGGACTGTGATCGTGAATCGGTCGGGTCGCGACGATCGGTCGCGGGGCAGGTTTCAAGCGATTGCCGTTGCAGGAATCACGCGCGACCGCGTGCTTGCATGCCTTGCGGTCGTCTTACTGATCGTTGCGTGGAGCGTGACGCTGCGGATGGACGATGAAGGGCTTGAGGCTTGGGGCGCGACGTCCGCGGTAGCGCACTCCGTGGCCGCCCCTCGCCCCTAACCCTCTCCCAACGGGAGAGGGGGAGTCGGATGAAGCCGTCTTCTCAGAACGCGTTGATCCCCGTCAGCGTGCGCCCGACCGTGAGCTGGTGAACGGTCTCGGTGCCTTCGTAGGTGATCACGCTTTCCAGATTCAGGGCGTGTCGAATCGGCACATATTCCGTGCTGATGCCGGCACCGCCGAGCAAATCGCGCGCATCGCGGGCGACCTCGATCGCCGCACGGCAGTTGTGCCATTTCGCGAGCGAGACTTGCGTCGGCTGCATCAGACCGGCTTCTTTGAGTCGGCCGAGTTGCAGCGACAACAATTGCGACGTGGTGATCTTGCGCGCCATCTCCGCCAAACGGATCTGCACTGCTTGAGTCGCCGCGATCGGCTTGCCGAACAGCGTGCGCGTCTTGGAATACTCGATCGCTTGACTCAAGCACGCCTGCGCAGCGCCGGTAACGCCCCAGCAAATGCCGTAACGCGCTTGCGTGAGACACGAGAGCGGACCCTTCAGACCAACGACGCCGGGGAGCACGTTCTCTTCGGGAACGACGACGTTGTCGAAGAACAAGGCGCCCGTGACGGAAGCGCGCAAACTCATCTTGTGCTTGATCGTCTGCGACGTGAATCCCTTGAAATCTTTCTCGACCAGGAAGCCGCGGATGCCCTCGTCGGTCATCGCCCAGACGACCGCGAGATCCGCGATTGAACCGTTCGTGATCCACATCTTCGCGCCGTTCAGCACCCAATCCTTGCCCTTCTTCTTGGCGTGCGTCTTCATGTTCGCAGGGTCGGAACCGCCGTGAGGCTCGGTCAGACCGAAACAGGCGATCACTTCGCCTTTCGCCATCCGCGGCAGCCACATTTCTCTCTGTTCTTCGCTGCCGTACGTATAGATCGGGTACATGCACAGGCTCGACTGCACGGAGACGAAGCTGCGCAATCCCGAATCGCCGCGCTCGAGCTCCTGACAGATCAATCCGTACGACACCGAGTTGAGGCCGGCGCAGCCATAACCTTGAATCGAGCTGCCGAGCAGGCCGAGCTCCGCGATCGTACTGACGAGCTCGCGGGGAAAGCGCTCGTGCTCGAAGCATTCGCCGATGATCGGAATGACTTGCTCGTCGACGAATTTTGCGACGGAGTCCTGGACCATCCTCTCCTCGTCGCTGAGGAACGAGCGGATGGAATACAGATCAAGAGGATTGAGCTCGATGGGCGCTGACTTTGACATGGGAGGAACTGTGTCTGGGTTTGGCCGGCGCGAATGGTAGCGCAGGGCGGTGCCCTCTCGCGTCTTCTTCTGTTAATGCTGCATAGCGAGCAGAGAGTCGTAGCCCGTCGCCCGTAGCCCCATCGTCGCCCCGCGGAACGTGTTGTCCTATGATGATCGCCGAAGTCACGGTCTCTATCTTTCAGACTGGGGCGACATCCATGAAACCCGTCGAACAATGGCTCGCCGAGTACGGCGAGAGTCATCAGAATCCCCGCAACAAGCTTCTGCACTGGGTGTGCGTGCCGATCATCGTCGTGAGCCTGGTCGGACTGCTCGCATCGCTGCCCGTACCGGCGGCGTTTCGCGAGATCTCGCCGCTTCTCAACTGGGGCACGCTGCTCTTGGTGTTCGGCGTCGTGTACTACCTCTTGATGTCTTGGTCGCTGGCGCTGGGTATGGTCGTGTTCGTCTCGCTCGTCATCGGCGCGCTGCTCTTGCTGGATCGATTGCCCGGCTCGCTATGGGTCGCGTGTCTCGCGCTGTTCGTCGTCGCGTGGATCGGCCAATTCATCGGCCACTACTACGAAGGCAAGCGTCCGTCGTTTTTCAAAGACATCCAGTTCCTGATGATCGGCCCGCTCTGGCTCCTGTCCCACATCTACCGAAAGCTACGGATCCCTTATTGATCGGTATTCAGGGATCGCCTGTAGGCGATTTTGAAGTTGAGACGCAATCCACATTTTGTGTGGATCTCCGCTTTGCATAAGTCAGATTCAGTACCGATTCAGCGCTATGCTTCGAAGCTGGTCACGTCTTCAGCGCAAGGAGAAGTTATGGAGATTCGATTCGTGAAGGGCTCGCTGATAAAGGCCACTGTTGCGGCAAGCATCTTGACCTTGGCGGCGTGCACGACCGTGAACCCATATACGCGGGAGACGCAGACGAGCAAAGCTGTGAAGGGCGCCGGTATCGGCGCGGCAGCCGGTGCAGCCATCGGTCTGCTGACGAAGGGCGACAAGCTCGAGAACGCGTTGATCGGCGCCGGCGTCGGTGCGCTGGCGGGCGGCGGTGTCGGCTATTACATGGACGTGCAAGAGGCGAAGCTGCGGCAGAAGCTCGAAGCCACGGGCGTGAGCGTGACTCGCAACGGCAACAACATCACGCTCAACATGCCTGGAAACATCACGTTCGCGCTCAACAGCGCCGATTTGAACTCGCAGTTCTTCACCGTGCTCGACGGCGTCGCGATGGTACTGAAGGAGTACGACAAGACCGTCATCGAGGTCGCGGGTCACACCGACAGCACGGGTAGCGATCAGTACAACCAACAGCTTTCGGAGCGGCGCGCGCGCTCGGTGGCGCAATACCTGATCAGTCAGGGCGTGAAGGCTGAGCGCATCATCACGGTGGGTGCCGGCGAGGCGTATCCGATCGCTTCGAACGATACGGAAGCGGGCCGCGCCGCGAATCGCCGGGTGGAGCTCACGATCGTGCCTGTAACGAAAGGCTGATCGGCCCGCAAGATTTGCGAGCGATGAAAAAGGCCGGTTCCGCGAGGAACCGGCCTTTTGATTTCGTTTCGAGCTCGCGATCAGGCTTCCGCAGGCTCGGCGACCAAGTTGCGCAGCTTCTTGATCGCATTCGCCTCGATCTGCCGGATCCGCTCGGCGGACACGCCGTACTTGTCGGCCAGCTCGTGCAGCGTCGCTTTCTGATCCGTCATCCAGCGGCTGCGCAGGATGTGTTGGCTGCGATCGTCCAGCGTCAGCATGGCCTGCTGCAGCCGATCCGCCGTCGTCTCGTCCCACTGTTCGCGTTCCACCGCGACCGAGGGATCGGCGTCCGGATTCTGCAAGTACGCAGACGGAGCGTAAGAACCCTCTTCATCGTCGGCGTCAGGCGCGGGATCGAACGACAGATCGCGCGAGCTGAGGCGCTGCTCCATGTCCGTGACTTCTTCTGCCGAGACACCCAGGTCCGCCGCGATCGCCTTCGTTTCCGATTCCGTCAGCCAGCCCAAGTTCTTCTTGAACTTTCGCAGATTGAAGAACAGCTTCCGCTGGGCCTTCGTCGTCGCGATCTTCACCAGTCTCCAGTTGCGCAGCACATACTCGTGGATCTCGGCGCGAATCCAGTGCACTGCGAACGAAACGAGGCGGACGCCAATATCGGGATCGAAGCGGCGCACAGCCTTCATGAGCCCGACGTTGCCTTCCTGGATGAGGTCGCCGACGGGCAGACCATAACCTGTATAGCCGCGCGCGATGTGCACGACAAAGCGCAGGTGCGACAGCACCAGCTTGCGGGCGGCGTCCAGATCGTTGTGGTCGCGGAGCCGGCGTGCGAGCTCGAGCTCTTCCTCCCGGCTCAGCACCGGAATCCGAGACACGCGTTCGACATAGGCGTCGAGACTGCCGATCGGTCCGGCGAGCACCATGTCGGAACGAGCAAGTGCAAGCGCAGTACTCATCGTGACATTCCCCTCCAAAGTTGGGCCTATTGCTAGATTGGCCCGAGTTTAGCACTCACGTCCTTAGAGTGCTAACAATCAGTCGGGTTCCCGACAAATCCGGGCCGTCGGTGGGTGAGGTCTAAGCTAAGTCCTTGAAACTCAATGCCTGGAACCGGGCCGGGTTCCCAATTAGAGGCGGGAAAGTCAGGTCGGTTCGATCCGGCGCAGATGCCGGGTGGCGGCCAGATACGACCCCAGCCAGCCGAGGACGACGCCCGTCCCGACCAGGATCCCGCCGGCGGTCAGCCCCAGCCCCGAGAGTTGGAAACTGCTTCCGTAGAGGCCAGCGATCCGCGAAATCGGGTCGCGGAGGGCCGCCAGAACGACGGCAGTGACTACCCAGGCCACGACCCCTCCGCCGATTCCGTACCAAACCCCGCTGTAGAGGAACGGCCGGCGGACGAAGCCGTCGCTGCCTCCGACGAGCTTCATGACTTCGATTTCCTCGCGCCGGTTCTGGATGTCCAGCCGGATCGTATTGCCGACGATCACGAGGATGCCGACGGCGAGAAGAGCGCCGGCAAGGAGCACGCCGCGGCGGATGGCATCGAGGATCGCGTTGAGCCGCTCCACCCACGCGGTGTCGAGCTGAACGACATCGACCGAGGGCAACTTGCGAATCTCTTCCGCAAGCTCGGCAAGGTGTGTCGGAGTCGCGAAGGCCTCGGTCGGTCGCAAGATCAATGCATGAGGCAGCGGGTTCTCGTTCAACGCATCGATGGCTGCGCCGAAGCCGGACTCGGCGCGAAACGCCTTGAGACCTTCCTCCGCCGTGATGACGTCGACCTCGGCAATGTCGCGCCGTTGTCGGAGCCGCTCGGCAATCCGATGCGCCTCGTCGGCGGCCGTCGGGCGTTTCAGGAACACCGAAACGCTGATCGCTCGATTCCATCCGCCGACTGCTTGCTGCGCGTTCGTCACGAGAAGATGCAAACAAGCGGGCAGGGCAAGCGCGATGCCGATGACGAGTGTCGTCATCGTCGTTGCGAGCGCCTGCTGCGACAGCCGCCCGAGCGAGCCGACGAATGTCTGAGCATGTCGCGTGAGCCACGCGATCATTGCGCTGCCTCGCGTTCGTCGAGCAACTTCGCCGGGTCGAGGAGCTTGGTCGTCTCGGCAGACGAGGATTCGACGATCCGGCCGGCCTCGAGCCGCACGCGGCGGATCGGAAAGTGCTCGAGCAAATAGATATCGTGACTCGCGACGAGCACCGTCACGCCCACTTCGTTGAAACGGCGGAAGATCTTCATCACCTCGATCGACAATTCGGGATCGAGGTTACCCGTGGGCTCATCGGCAATCAGAATCGGCGGCTTGCTCACGACCGCGCGTGCGATGCCTACGCGCTGTTGCTCGCCCGTCGACAGCTCGAGCGGCACGCACTGCTCGCGCCCGAGAAGACCCACTTGATCGAGCGCCGCACGCACGCGCTTGCCGATCTCCTTGGTGCTGACGCCGGCGATGACGAGCGGCAATGCGACGTTGTCGAAGACCGTGCGATCGACGAGCAGCTTGTGGTCCTGGAAGACCATGCCGATGTTGCGCCGGAACGCGGGAATCTTGCGGCGCGTGACGCCGGCGACGTTCTGTCCATTGACGATGAGCTGGCCGCGCGTGGGCCGCTCGATGAGTGCGATGAGCTTGAGCAGACTCGATTTGCCGGCGCCGGAATGGCCCGTCAGGAAGACCATTTCGCCCGCAGCGATCTCGAGCGACAGATCGGTGAGCGCCTCGCGACCATTCGGATATCGTTTGAAGACGTGGTCGAAACGGATCATCGGCTCGTGAGGCTCACGCTTGATCGGATCGTTTCAGAAGTGCGTCCACGAAGCTTTCAGCATCGAATTCGTCGAAGTCCTCGGCCGATTCGCCCGTGCCCACGAAGCGTATCGGCAGCTTCAGCTCGCTCGCGATCGCCAGAATGATGCCACCCTTTGCGGTGCCGTCCAGCTTCGTGAGCACGATCCCGGTCACGCCGAGCGCCTCGTGGAACAGCCGGGCCTGCTGGAGCGCATTTTGCCCTTGGCTGGCATCGAGCACGAGCAGCACTTCGTGAGGCGCGCTCGCATCCACGCGACCCATGACGCGTTTGACCTTCTTCAGCTCCTCCATGAGATTGGATTGCGTGTGCAGGCGCCCGGCCGTATCGGCGAGCAGCACGTCGATGCTGCGCGCCTTGGCAGCCTGAACCGCATCGAAGGCGACGGCGGCCGGATCGGCACCGGCTTTCTGGGCGATCACCGGAACGCCATTGCGATCGCCCCACACTTGCAACTGCTCGATCGCCGCGGCACGGAACGTATCGCCCGCCGCCAGCATCACTTTCAAACCGTGTTCTTTCATACGGCGCGCGAGCTTGCCGATCGTCGTGGTCTTGCCTGCGCCGTTGACGCCGACGACGAGGATCACGAACGGTCTTGCACTTCCTTCGAGGACGAGCGGTATCGCGACCGGCTGCAAGATCTCCAACAAAGACTTGCGCAAAGCGCCGAGCAGCGCATCGAGATTGCTCAGCTCTTTTCGCTGCACTTGTTTACGCAACCCCGACAGGATGCGCTCGGTCGTCTCGACGCCGACGTCGGCCGTGATCAAGCGCGTCTCGAGCTCATCGAGCACGTTTTCGTCGATGCGTCCGCCGGGTAGCAGATTCGCAAGGTCGTAGGTCAGCCACGAGTCGCCTTGATTCAGCTTCGCTCTGAGGCGCTGAAACAGACTGGGCTTGGCGGGCTCTTTGGAATCGTTGGCCTTCGATTTGAAGCCGAACATGGGTGATCCGTCGAAATGAGAACGTCTCGCCGGGCTTGCAGCGGCAAACGAAGGCGAGGCGGTGTTGTGAAAGATGGGCGATTCTAGCAGTACGCCCTCGAGCCGCTCGCGTCGGACGACTCTGGTGCGCCCGCCGGCCGTCTCGGCGCGAGGTATGCTTTCGACCACATGAGCCGTCGATCTAAGCGCACGCACGGGTCCAGCGCGAACACGCTGCCGAATCGGCTGCGCATCATCGGCGGGCGTTGGCGCAGCGTCCCGATCTCATTCCCAGCACGCCCCGAGCTTCGACCCACGCCGGATCGCGTGCGCGAGACGATTTTCAACTGGCTGCAACCGGTGATCGCCGGGGCGCGCTGTTTGGATTTGTTCGCCGGCAGCGGCGCCCTCGGCATTGAGGCCTTATCGCGCGGGGCCGCGCACGTCGTCAGCGTGGACCGCGACCGGGAGATCGTGCGGCATCTGACCGAAACGGCAAAGCGGCTGCGCATCGAGAACATGGAGATCGTGGAAAGCGATGCGTTGCGCTTCTTGTCCGGTCCGCCGCGGCAATTCGACATCGTATTCCTGGATCCGCCCTATGCTGTCAATGTGCTTGCCGAGGTGTGTGCGAAGCTGAACGAAGGTTGGCTTGCGCCGGGTGCTCTCGTGTATGTCGAGGCGCCGGCCGACGAGGGTCTACCGCCGCTGCCCGATCGCTGGTCGGTTCACCGCAGCAAGCGCGCCGGACAAGTCGGCTATCATTTGCTGCGAGCTCCGTAAACGAGGATCCGTCATGACCGGTGCACTGTATCCCGGTACTTTCGACCCGCTGACGAACGGTCATTACGACCTCGTGCGGCGTGCGGCAAACATTTTCGATCGCGTCGTCGTCGCCGTCGCGGAGAATCCTGCCAAGGCGCCGCTGTTCACCATCGAGGAGCGCGTCGAGCTCGCCCGGAAAGTGTTGCACGACATCCCGAACGTGGAAGTGCGCGGGTATTCGGGTCTGACGGTGGATTTCGCCAGAGAGAATGGGTTGCGTGTCGTCGTGCGTGGACTGCGTGCGGTCTCGGACTTCGAGTTCGAGTTCCAGCTCGCCACGATGAGCCGCCATCTCTCCGACCAAGTGGACTACGTGTTCCTCACGCCGACCGAGCAGTTCAACTTCATTTCATCCACGCTGATTCGCGAGATCGCAAGCTTCGGCGGCGATGTCAGCAAGTTCGTTCATCCGATCGTGAAAGACGCGCTGGAGGCAGCCTGGAAACGCAGGCGTGCACAGCAAAAGGCTGCCGAAAAGAAATGAAGTCGCAGCGGCGACCGCTGCTATTTCTGACACTTGGCGCAGTAGTAGGTCGAGCGCTGGCCCAGAACGAAATGTCTGATCGGCGTCTTGCACACGCGGCAGGGCTCGCCCGCCCGTTCGTACACGAATAACCGCTGTTTGAAATAGCCGGGAACGCCATCTGCGTTCACGTAGTCGCGCAGCGTCGTACCGCCGGCGCGGATCGCATCGCGCAAGACGTCTTTGACGCCATCGACGATTGCCGCGATCTCCTTGTGCGAGACGCGCCCCGCTGCGCGCCGCGGACGCACGCCAGCACGAAACAACGCTTCGCTCGCGTAAATATTTCCTACGCCGACGACGATCCTCTGATCCATGAGAAGCTGTTTGATGGCGACCCGCCGCCCTTTAGCGGCACGCGCGAGCGTCGAAGCATTGAACTGCGCGGACAACGGCTCGGGTCCCAACGAGCGGAGCAGCGCATGCTCGTGCGGATCGTCGAACGTCCAGAGCATGCAGCCGAAGCGACGCGGATCGTTCAGGCGCAGGCACATTCCGGAATCGAGCAGGATGTCGACGTGATCGTGCGGCAGAGGAACAGCTTCTGCGGACAGCAGCCGCAGGCTTCCGCTCATGCCGAGATGAACGATGAGCGTGCCGTTCGGCATCGAGAACAGCAGATATTTCGCGCGCCGCTCGAGCGCCTGAATGCGCCGACCGCGTAGGAGGACCGGCAGCTCGGCAGGAACGCGCCAGCGCAATCGGGGCTCACGCACCTCGACGCGCTCGATCGTGCGACCGACAACGGCATGTGCGAGGCCGCGGCGTGTGGTT
Organism: Steroidobacteraceae bacterium; assembly: GCA_036563855.1. Classification (GTDB taxonomy): domain Bacteria; phylum Pseudomonadota; class Gammaproteobacteria; order Steroidobacterales; family Steroidobacteraceae; genus Steroidobacter. Next base: position 17,267 of record DATCLP010000381.1, read on the forward strand.
TCAACTTCCGGCAGCTCAGGCATGAGCGCAAAATCTTACGTTGCGGTGCACGGCGACAAAACTATTACGAAAGCGGTGCGCATTTGCGCTCAATGTTTGAGATCATGATCACACCCTCCGGCGATGCGGTGGTCCACAGTGGCGATGCCGAGACGGGAGCAAACGCGCCT
>DATCLP010000382.1:0-5915 GCA_036563855.1 Steroidobacteraceae bacterium
GGCGATCAGCCCGAGGCGATCCGTCAGCTCGTCGAGGGATTGCGGGCCGGTCTCTCGCACCAAACTCTGCTCGGGGTCACGGGCTCGGGCAAGACATTCACGATCGCGAACGTGATTCAGGAAGTGCAGCGGCCGACGCTCGTGCTCGCCCACAACAAGACTTTGGCGGCGCAGCTGTACGGAGAGTTCAAGGAGTTCTTTCCCGAGAACGCCGTCGAGTATTTCGTCTCGTATTACGACTACTACCAGCCCGAGGCGTATGTCCCGTCTTCGGACACGTACATCGAGAAGGACGCCTCGATCAACGAGCACATCGAGCAGATGCGGCTGTCTGCAACGAAGGCGCTGCTCGAACGCCCGGACTCGATCATCGTCGCGACGGTCTCGGCGATCTACGGCCTCGGCGATCCTGAGTCCTATCTACAAATGGTGCTGCACTTGTCGCGCGGCGATCGCATGGATCAGCGCAAGATCCTGCGTCGGCTCGCTGACATGCAATACAAGCGCAACGACATGGATCTCACGCAGGGCACCTATCGTGTGCGCGGCGATGTGATCGATATTTTCCCGGCCGAGTCGGAGCGCGAGGCGCTGCGCGTCGAGCTGTTCGACGATGAGATCGAATCGCTCACGTTGTTCGATCCGCTCACCGGCGAGGTTCGCCGTAAAGTGCCGCGTTACACGGTGTTCCCGTCGACGCACTATGTGACGCCGCGCGATCGGCTCGTGCGTGCGATCGACGAGATCCGCGAGGAGCTCCGCGACCGTCTGCAATACCTACGCGCGCAAGGGAAGCTCCTCGAAGCGCAGCGCCTCGAGCAGCGCACGATGTTCGATCTCGAGATGATCCGCGAGGTCGGGTACTGCAACGGCATCGAGAACTACTCGCGGTTCCTCTCCGGCCGTGCACCGGGAGAGCCGCCGCCGTGCTTGTTCGACTACTTGCCGTCGAACGCGCTGCTCATCATCGACGAGAGCCACCAAACGATTCCGCAGTTGGGTGCGATGTATCGCGGCGATCGCTCGCGCAAGGAGACGCTCGTCGAATACGGTTTCCGTCTGCCGTCGGCGCTCGACAACCGGCCGCTACGCTTCGATGAATGGGAAAGACTCGCGCCGCAGACGATCTTCGTTTCGGCGACGCCGGGGCCCTACGAGCTACAGCATTCAGGGCAGGTCGTCGAGCAGGTCGTGCGGCCGACGGGGATCGTCGACCCCGAGGTCGAGGTTCGCCCGGTTCGTACTCAAGTCGACGACGTGCTCTCGGAGATCAAGCGCTGTATCGAGCGCGACGAGCGCGTGCTGATCACGACGCTCACGAAGCGCATGGCCGAGGATCTCACGGAGTATCTCGACGAGCACGGTGTGAAGGTGCGCTACCTCCACTCCGACATCGACACGGTCGAGCGCACCGAAATCATCCGGGATTTGCGACTCGGCAAGTTCCATGTGCTTGTCGGCATCAACCTGTTGCGCGAGGGATTGGACATGCCGGAGGTCGGCTTGGTTGCGATCCTCGATGCGGACAAGGAAGGGTTCTTGCGGTCGGAGAACTCGCTGATCCAGACGATCGGCCGCGCAGCACGCAATCTGCACGGTCGGGCCATCCTGTACGCCGATCAGGTGACAGGTTCGATTCGTCGGGCGATCGACGAGACGAACCGGCGCCGCCGCAAACAGATCGAGTTCAACGAGCGGCACGGGATCACGCCGCGCGGTATTCAGAAGGCAGTCACTGACATCATGGAGGGTGCTTATGCGGAGACGACGGAGCGCGGCGGCGCAAGACGGGTTGCCGAGCCTGCGAAGGAGTACGCTTCCCTGACGCCCGAGCAGGCGTTGCGCAAGATCAAGAAGCTCGAACAGGAGATGTACAAGCACGCGCGCAATCTCGAATTCGAGGAAGCGGCCCGGCTGCGAGACGAGATCCAGAAGCTGCGCAACGTGAGCTTGGGGCTCTCGCCGACAGCGAAAGCGGTCTAAGGGCTCCGGGTCGCTGGACGTTAATCGGAGCTGCAATCGCTCGTTTCCGACCCGAGCCCCAAGCCCCGCGCCCTTCTTCCTTGCCTCTCCGCCGGCTCGTCGTTATCCTTGCCGGCCTTTTTCGGGGCGCGCGTAGCTCAGCGGTAGAGCATCACCTTGACATGGTGGGGGTCACAGGTTCGATCCCTGTCGCGCGCACCATCTCTCTTCTGAGCTTTTGTCGAGAGGAACGTGCGGAGGGTCGAACGGCGAACGCCTAATCTGGTTCTGACCGTGGCCCGTAGCCTGTAGCCGGTAACCCTCAACGCTCTCATGCCCGTCATCACTCTGCCGGACGGCAGCCAACGTACCTACGCCGAACCCGTCACGATCGCGAAGATTGCCGCGGATATCGGTCCGGGCCTCGCCAAGGCCGCCGTGGCCGGCAAGGTCAACGGCAAGCTGGTCGATACGTGCGACCTCGTTACCGAAGACGCCACCGTTCAGATCATCACCCCGAAGGATCCTGAGGGGCTCGAGATCATTCGGCACTCGTTCGCGCACCTCGTCGGCCACGCCGTCAAACAGCTTTACCCGACCGCGAAGATGGTGATCGGACCGGTCATCGAGGACGGCTTCTATTACGACATCGCCTACGAGCGCTCTTTCACGCCCGAGGACTTGGAGGCGATCGAAACGCGCATGCGCGAGCTGATCGCAAAGGACTACGACGTCATCAAGCGGATGACGCCGCGCGAGGAAGTGATCGAAATCTTCAAGAAGCGCGGCGAAGACTACAAGCTGCGCCTGATCGAGGACATGCCGGACGAGAAGGCGATGGGCCTCTATCACCACGAAGAATACGTGGACATGTGTCGCGGCCCGCACGTCCCGAACACTCGGTTCCTGCGACACTTCAAGTTGACGAAGCTGGCCGGCGCGTACTGGCGCGGCGACTCCCGCAACGAGATGCTTCAGCGCATCTACGGCACCGCGTGGGCCGACGAGAAGAGCCTCAAGGCGTATCTCACGCGCATCGAGGAAGCCGAGAAGCGCGACCACCGCAAGCTCGGCAAGGAAATGGACCTGTTCCATTTCCAGGAGGAGGCACCGGGTGCGGTGTTCTGGCATCCGAAGGGCTGGACGATCTTCCAGACTCTGATCGCCTACATGCGCGAGAAGCAGCGCGAAGCGGGCTACCAGGAAGTCAACGCGCCGGAAATCATGGACGCAGAGCTTTGGCGCCAGTCGGGCCACCTCGAAAAGTTCGGCGAGAACATGTTTCTCACGAAGACGCCCGACGAGCGGGTGTATGCGATCAAGCCAATGAACTGCCCGGGGCACGTGCAGATCTTCAAGCACGGACTGCGGAGCTATCGCGACCTACCGCTGCGATTCGCGGAGTTCGGGAAGGTGCATCGCTACGAGCCGTCCGGTGCGCTGCACGGCCTGATGCGGGTCCGCGGCTTCACGCAGGATGATGCCCACGTGTTCATTACGGAAGATCAGATCACGGAGGAAACCGTACGCGGCATCGAGCTGCTGATGTCGATCTATCGTGACTTCGGTTTCGAAGACGTGAAAGTGAAGTTCTCCGACCGGCCGGAGAAGCGCGTCGGGAACGACGAGGTCTGGGATCGGGCCGAGCAGGCCCTGATGGATGCGACGAAGGCGGCGGGTTTGGAGTACACGCTCAACCCGGGCGAGGGGGCGTTCTACGGTCCGAAGCTCGAGTTCGTTCTCAAGGACGCGATCGGTCGCGATTGGCAGTGCGGCACCTGGCAGGTCGACCTCAATCTCCCGGGTCGACTGGGGGCGTATTACATCGACGCCCGCAGCGAAAAGCGCACGCCGGTCATGCTGCACCGGGCGATCTTCGGATCGCTGGAACGCTTCCTAGGAATTCTTCTCGAGCATCACGCCGGCAAGCTTCCGCTGTGGCTTGCACCCGTGCAGGCGGTGGTGCTCAACATCACGGACAGACAAGCCGAATACGTGCAGCGCGTCACCGAAACCCTTAAAAAACAGGGGCTTCGCGTCGAGGCAGACTTGCGGAACGAAAAGGTCGGCTTTAAGATCCGTGAGCACACGCTGCAACGCGTTCCCTACCTTTTGGTAGCTGGCGATCGCGAGGCAGGTTCTAATTCTCTGGCCGTGCGCACGCGCAGTGGCAAAGATCTCGGGGCGATGTCGTTGGAAACGGTAGCGTCGAGACTTGCCGAGGAAGTCGCGAGCCGCGGCCGGACCGTTTTGGAGGTATGACGCATCGCTGCCCCGACTACTAGGCGCATAAGGCGCAACGAAGAAATCACGGCCCCGAGGCTGCGCATCATCGACGCAGAGGGGCGTCAAGTAGGGATACTCTCCCGGTCCGAAGCTTTGCAGATGGCGCAGAACGCCGACCTCGACTTGGTGGAGGTCTCCCCGACGGCGGATCCGCCCGTGTGCCGGATCATGGACTTCGGCAAATTCTTGTTCGAGCAGAACAAGAAGGCGCATGCAGCGAAGCGCAAGCAGAAGCAGATTCAGATCAAGGAAGTGAAGTTTCGGCCAGGGACGGAGGAAGGCGACTATCAGGTCAAGCTGCGTAACCTGATTCGCTTTCTCCAGGAAGGAGACAAGGCCAAGGTGACCATGAGGTTCCGAGGCCGCGAATTGGCCCATCAAGAAGTCGGTCGCGAGCTCCTGATGCGGGTTCAGAACGATCTGGCGCCTTACGCGCAGGTCGAGCAGATGCCGCAGATGGAAGGGCGACAGATGGTGATGTTGTTCGGGCCAAAGAAAAAGTGAGCAGCCGAGCGTCGAGCGTGAGCTCGATTGCGGGTTGTCCCGCCTGAAAGGGCGCCGCGCGAGCGGCGTTCCCCATAGGCTAAACAAAGCGGAGTAAACAATGCCCAAGTTGAAGACCAACCGGGCAGCGGCGAAGCGTTTTCGCAAGACTGCCAAAGGGTTCAAGCGAGCCCAATCCCATCGGCGCCACATCCTCACGAAGAAGCCGAGCAAGCGTAAGCGACAGCTGCGCGCGCCAAGCATGGTGGCAAAGCAAGATCTCGGACGGCTGGAGCAGTTGCTCCCGCACGCGAAGTGAGGAGGTGACCCATGGCACGCGTTAAGAGAGGCGTCATTGCGGGCGCCCGCCACAAGAAGATCCTCAAGAAGGCGAAGGGCTACTACAACGCCCGACGCAAAGTCTTCCGTGTTGCGAAGCAGGCCGTCATCAAGGCGGGCCAGTACGCCTACCGCGATCGCAAGGCGAAGAAGCGCAACATGCGATCGCTGTGGATCGTGCGAATCAACGCCGCCGCGCGTACGCACGGCCTGTCCTACAGCAAGCTGATTGCAGGTTTGAACAAGGCAGGGCTGTCGGTCGATCGCAAGGTGCTCGCGGACATCGCGGTGCACGACGCCGCGGCGTTTGCGGTGCTGGCACAGAAGGCGCGCGACAGCCTCAAGGCTGCGTGAGCCTCAGGCTGTTCGACAGCCTGACTTGATACGGAAAGAGGGCGCCGCACGGTTGGCGCCCTGTTTCAAGTAGTCTGCCGCCACTCTTCGGTCGCACTTGCATGCTCGAGAACCTGCAAACTCTGATTGAAACGGCCCGCGCGGACATCGCTTCGTGTCGCGATTTGCAGGCGCTCGAGGAAGTGCGCGTTCGGCTGCTCGGCAAGAAGGGCGAAATCACCGCGCTGTTGAAGTCGCTCGGGGCGATGGAACCCGAGGCGCGCAAACAGGCGGGCGCCCGTATCAACGAAGCGAAGGAAACGCTGACCGCGTTGCTCGAAGAGCGTCGGCAAGCGCTCGAGGCCGAGAAGCTTGCTGCGCAACTTGCCAGCGAAACCGTCGACGTGACGTTGCCGGGCCGCGGTCAATCGATCGGCGGCTTACATCCTGTGACGCGTGTGCGGCGCCGGCTCGAGCAGATCTTTCGCAATGCCGGCTTCACGGTCGCAGAC
>DATCLP010000383.1:0-3483 GCA_036563855.1 Steroidobacteraceae bacterium
CGGCAACGAAGCTGCACGAAAGCCTGAAACCGCACGTCAAGGACGCGAAGGAGCTGCCGTCGGTACCGTTGCTGGACGAGGAGCTGCTCGAGGCCATCGAGAACCCCGACGCGAAGCCCGAAGACAAGAAAGACAAGAAAAAGAGCAAGAAGTAGGCGCTGCGAAGCACTCGCGTCCCGCCGACCGCACTTCGCCGAGCGTTCGCCGCCCGAATTTCACCGACTCCGCTCAATCCACCGGCAAGCTGCTGCGGCTTGCCGGTAGGCTCTTCAATCAGCCCGCCTTCGTCTCCACTATGAGCGCAGTTCGATCGTTCGCTGCTCCAGGAGGCATTCGATGACAGGTTTCAATCGGCCGCTGCGTCGCTCGCGTCGCAATCGCATGATCGCCGGTGTAGTCGCCGGTTTGGCCGACTATCTCGGCATCGACGTCACGCTCGCGAGGGTGCTCTACGTGCTGCTCTCGGTCTGCTCCGCGGCCTTCCCCGGCATCCTCGTGTATGTGTTGTTCTGGATCTTCACGCCGCAGGAAGAAGAGGATCTGGCGCATCGCGCGACCTGATTCTCGGCGTTCGGTTGCGCACAGCGGCCGGCGGACGCAAACATTCGGCCGCACAAACGACGAGGGCCCAGCGATCGCTGGGCCCTCTTTGGTTATGCCCGTCCGCCCTACGGCGGATGCGATGATCAGCCGCCTTCCTTGCTCAGGAGCTGCTGTGCTTCGCTCTGGTCCACGTACTTATAAGTCACAGAGCCGAAGAACATCTCATCCCAGCTCTGCTGACCCCACGGCACCGTGCGCGACGGATCGGGATTGGCCTTGTTCTGGGCCGAGTTGTCGAAGGCACCCACCACGCGGATCTTCGTGCCTGCCGGAACGAACTTCGGCTCCTTGAGCTCGTAGTCGAGCTGCCAGTTGTAGTTGTACTTGGCGATGTTCAGCAGCTCCTCCGTCGTGCCATCCGGATAGTCGGCGTAGAACCGCATGCGCTTACCGCGGAAATGCATGTGCGGCAGCATGCTGTAGATGTACGCATCCTTCGAGATCGTGATCGTCGAGGTCATCTCGTGATCGGGCTCGTACGGCGGGATGGGGACCCAGCCGCGCGTGAAGATGCACGCGCATTGATTCGACATCCGCTCGGTCGGGATCTGATCGTCCGGATAGAACCAGAGACCGATCTCGCTCGCATCGACCGTTGCCTTGCCGTTCGTCGTGTAGTGGAGCTGAAGCGCGAGCTGCGAGCCCTTCTTCAGCAGGCCGCCGGTATTCGGCGGCTCCATCTGTGGCTGCGCACCTGGGATATAGGCCGTGATACGCGCCTTGTTCGGGTTGCCCGCAGCCAAGAAACCTGCAGGCCGTTCGCCCGGCCAGATCAAATCGTTCAACGTGTGATGCAGCACCGTGCGATCGCCCGGAACGTACTGGCTCGCACGCACCCATCGATCGCGATCGATTTCGATCGGAACGACGACGCGGATGTAGTCGAGCACGCCGGTCGCGGGAATCTCTTGCGGCGGCACTTTGATGATGAGATCCGGCTCGCCGAACGCCCACTTCGTTTCCGGCCATTTCAGTTGCGCGAGCGGATCGACATCGCCGTCCTTCTTTGCGCCCGCCTCGATCCAATGCACGAGCTTCTGCGTCTCCTCGGGCGTCAGCGTGTACGTTTCCTTGAACTCGCCGACATACGGATCGATTTGTCCCGGCGGCATACGCTTCGTCAGCACGACTTCGCGAATCATCGGTGCAAAGCCCTGCACCATTGCATGGCTGTTCATGGCGAAGGGCGCAATCCCGCCTTCGCGATGGCAACGCGCACAGTTCTCGGCAATGATCGGAGCGATGTCCTTCGAATACGAAACCTTCGTGCCGTGGGTCTTCACGGTCTTGGCGTATTTGATCTTCTCGCCGCTGACGCGTGCCGTTGCCTTCGCGACCGGCTGATCCGAGAGCAGCTGCTCGACGGCACGATCGAAGTGCTTGCCCACCGGTCCGCGATAAACGACTTCCGTCGATCCTGGACGTACCAGCACCACCTCGCCCGCTTTCTGGACGCCGAGCGCTTCGGAAACGAGCTGCGTGTCGTCCATCAAGACGGGAATGTCGGTGCCGTATTTGTCGACTTCGGCCTGTACGGAGCTACGCGTCTCGGTGCCCGTCGGGTTGATCATGAAGAACTTGATCTTGCCCTTGTACTTCTCCTTGGCCTGCTTGAAAGCCTCGATGGACCGAGCAGTGGCCTTGCTGCCGTTGGCTTGCACCAGCAATGCGACGGCCTTGTGGTCGTCGTAATAGCTCAACTGATGGAAATAGCCTTGATGATCGAGCAAGGCGAAATCGCCGGCTCGTTTTGCTGGAGCCGCTGCCGCGGCGCTCACCATGCCGGCCAGCGCCACGACGAACATCACTCTAGGCATCGACATTTCTCAATTCCCCCTGGGCGCGCATGCGCCGCCACGAGTCTCGAAGCGTACTCCGATTACTAAGAATCTGGAACGCACCAGCTCGCGTAGCAACGCCGCCGCCCGCGGGTAATGTCAACAGAGTGGATCAGCCGAGGCGTTCCGTTCTGCAATGCAAGCGAAACGCCCCGGCGACTGCGGAAATCAGGACTTTGTATTCAATCGCTGGACCGTCTCGAGCGCCTTCATGACGTTATCGGTCGGCGACATGCCACCGATCACTTCGGCGATCCTCCCGTCCGGCGTGATGACGAAGGTCGTCCGCTCTGCCAGTCCATGATCGATCTCTTCGCCTTTCGTGTCCTTGAGACCGGCAATCTCGCGGATGTTGAGATCGAACGACTTGGCAATGCTGCCGTCAGGATCCGATGCAACGGGGAATTTGCCTGCGCAGTACTCGGGATCGGCGGAGAACTTGTTCAGCCGCTGAATGCTGTCGAGGGACACGCCGATGATCGACGCGCCAGCCGCGGCGAATTTCTCCTGGTTCACGGAGAACGTCCGGGCCTGGACGTTGCACCCTTGCGTGTATGCGGAGGGATAGAAGTAGACGACAACCGGCCCCTTCTTGAGGGACTCCTCTAACGAGTATCGAAACTCCTTGCCGGCCAAAGAAGCCGATGCCGTGAACAGCGGGGCCTTATCGCCTGGCTTCAACGCTGCAAGGGCGGGGCTGCAGATCGCGGCGGAAACAAGGCATGTCAACAGTAGGCGCTTCACGGTCGTTACTCCTTCGAATTTGAGAACCATTGAGTGTCGAATCGGCGAGTTTGAGTTCATTCGAATCCTTACGCGCAACAGAGCGGATTGGATGCACTCGGCCCGATTCTGTTCCAAGAATGAGAGCCCCACGCGCACACTTTTGAATTCTTTGCCGCGTCGCGGGTTGTGACGACCTGCCCCGAAAAGCCCATCAGCGCCTTGCTTTCTCCTGATGAAGGCGGAGCCAGGTCACGGTGCCCGAGATCGCCATGTGCTTTGCTACACTGCAACGTAGCTTCGTGGATGGGGAACACGG
>DATCLP010000384.1:0-6567 GCA_036563855.1 Steroidobacteraceae bacterium
TGCCTGATGCGTCCGCCGTGCGCTGGCGCGGCATTTCGTCCGTGGTGGCGCCTTGACCCGAACGCGTCGTGCCCTCGCGATCCCCTTGCGTTTGCGTGTCTCGATCCGCGGGACGCGTCGTCGTGCTCGTATCGCCCGGGCGGGTTGGCTCTTGTGCAGCCAACGAACCTGCAAGCAGGCAAGCGCTGATGGCGGCAGCGAGTGCAGTAACTTTCCTCATGATCGATCTCCTCGAACTCGTAACCGCTCACGCACCGCGCGCGAGCGAAGTCGTCGACTTCCGAACGCGCCCTGGATGCGGGGGTTCCGGTGGATTGGGGCGCGGGACCGGGGCGTGAGGAAGCGCGCTCGCGCAAGTTGTCGACTGTAGGTTGTTGTCTTCCCTGTGTCACATCACAATGAATGCTGCAGGCTGAGGACGGCACGCTGTAGGACATTGCGACTCGTGTCGTTTCCGCACCTTCGTTGCGAGCCCAAGCCCATGCAGGAAACAAGCCTCACAATCGACGTCGGTGCGTGCGGCACCGTGTCCGCGCTACTGCTCGAGCCCGCCTCGACAAAGGCGTGCTACGTCTTTGCGCACGGCGCCGGCGCAGGCATGCGGCATGCGTTCATGCAAGCGGTTGCGCACGGACTTGCCGAGCTGGGGATAGCAACGCTCCGATTCCAGTTTCCGTACATGGAGCGCGGCTCGAAACGTACGGATCCTCCGCCGATCTGTCATGGAACGGTGCGCGCCGCCGTTACGCATGCAGCACTCCGAGTGCCGAACGCTCCGCTCTTCGCGGGAGGCCGTTCGTTCGGCGGCCGCATGACTTCGCAAGCACAAGCACAGGAAGCGCTTCCTGGCGTTCGCGGTCTAGTATTCCTTGGATTTCCATTGCATCCCGCCGGCCGTCCTGACACGAGCCGCGCCACGCATCTTGCGGACGTCGAGATCCCAATGTTGTTCGTTCAAGGCACCCGCGACGAGCTTGCGAAGCTCGATCTGCTCGAGAAAACGGTTGCCGCACTCGCGCCTCGCGCCACGCTACATCTGCTCGACGACGCGGATCATTCGTTTCATGTGCCCGCAAAGACCGGCCGAAACGACGCCGACGTCCGCAGGGAAGCGCTTCACGCCGTTGCGCAATGGATGGCCGAGCGTTCGTGACGAGTGCCGGCAACAGTTAATTCGTATTCGACCGCCGATGGCCGCCGCACGAATCCCGCACGACGACTTCCGCAGGAACGATCTCGGTGATGGACGAGAGCGTTTCCGGTTTTTCGATTCCGCTGGCCAGACACTCGAGTGCGCGAGCCCCGAGGTCGGCAATGTGCACGCTCACCGTCGTGAGCGCAGGACGGACGAAGCGCGCAGTCGGAATGTCGTCGAAACCGACGACGGCGATATCGTCGGGCACGGACAGCCCTGCCTCCATGATTGCGGACATACAACCGATGGCGCTCATGTCGTTGGCAGCGAAAATCGCACGGGGACGCTGAGGAAGACGCAGGAGCTCTTGTGCCGCCTTGTAACCTGCCTCTTCGGTGAAATCGCCCTGCACGATGATCGGCTCTACGCCGGGCAGCTCGTCGGCGAGCGCTGCAAGATAGCCGCGCGTTCGCTCCTCGGTATCCACGTTGTCGGGCTGACCTGCGATGTGCCCGATGCTGCGATACCCGCACGACGCCAAGTGTTTGACCATCGCATAGGCGCCGCCGAAATTGTCGATGCGCACGGAAGCATAGACGTGCTCGATGTCCGCCGTGCTGAGTAGCACGATCGGCAACGTTCCGCGCAATGTCTGATACAGGAATTGCGCGTCGACATGCGGCAGCAGCGCGAGCAAGCCGTCGACGCGGCCGACCATCGCGCGCAGCGCTTGTCGAGTTTCGTTCGCGTCGTCGTGCGATGTAGAAACGAGTAAGTGCAACCCGCGCGACCGCGCCGCCGAATCGATCCCGCGGATCAGCTCCGAGAAGAATTCACCATGGAAACGCGGCAGCAGCACGCCGATCGTGCGAGTTCGCCGCGTCATCAAGCTTTGCGCCCCGCTGTTCGGGACGTAGTTGAGCCGCTCGGCAGCCGCCAACACGCGTTCGCGGATTTCTTTTCGGACGACGCCGGTTCCGTTCAACGCACGCGAGACCGACGCCATCGAGACGCAGGCTTCGCGCGCAACATCTTTGATCGTTACCCCCATGAAATGAGCGTAACAAACGCGGCGGGCGCGCAACAGATCGGTCAGGCCGTATCCCCTGCTGCATTGCGGGCCCGCCGCGCAGCGATTTCCCTGACGAGGTCTCCGTGTCGCTCGGCATTGAGCCGATAGAAGCACATCACGGCGCAGGAGGCCGCCAATCCCAAGCCGACGGCGCCCGTGATCAAGAATTTCAGACCGCCGAGCGTTGCGGTGGTCTGCGCCTGGTTCGCGGCGTAACCGATCCAGGCCAGATAGCTGCCGACGAACGCCGACGAGATGCCGAGCGACACCTTCTGCACGAGCGTCACGAAGCCAAAGATGAAACCCTCCGCGCGAACGCCGCTGCGCCACTCGCCGTACTCGACCGTATCCGGCACGATCGACCAGAAGTTCACCGCGATCGAAGCCGTGCCCACCGCGTATATGCCGACCAGCCAGTACACGGCCGTCATCGTCGGCCGATCGAGCGCGTACAACACCAAGAGCGCCGCAGCAGCGAGCGCCAAACCGGCAATCCACGCGCCGCGCTTACCGATGAAACGGCTTGCAAACGCCCACGGCATGATCGCGAGCATCTGCACGAACGGCACCATGCCGGCCACGTTCCCGGTGATCTCCTTGTCTTCTCCCATGTAGTACTGGATGAAATACGGCAGGCTCGCGTTGAAGGCGATGTTCGCGAAGCTGAAGAGCGCGATACCGCCCATGATCTGCAGGAATGGCACGTTACGCACGATCATCGCGAGCATCGCACGGATCTGCGGATGCGCCTCATCGCCCTCCAGCTCGACGCGCTCTTCGGTCAATGCATAGCAGACCAGTAGCACCGCGACGGCACACGCTCCGAGCACGGCAGTCGCCCACAAATAGGCCGTGCTCTCGTCGTTGACGCCGAACCAAACCACCAGGCGCGGCGTGTAGTAGCCGACGATCGCGGAACCCGAGAATGCGAACAGCATTCGCACCCCGGCGAGCCAATTGCGCTCGATCGAGCTGCGCGTCATCGACGCCATCATCGCACCGTACGGAATGTTCACCGCAGCGTACATCGTGCGAAACAGAAGCTGAGTCGCGAGCGCATAGGCGACGAGCGAGGCGTCGTGGAATGGTGCCGGCATGAACATGAGCGCGAAGCTCGCCGCGAGCGGAACGCATCCGAACAACATATACGGCCGATAGCGGCCGAAGCGCGAGCGCGTGCGGTTTGCGACGATCCCAATGAGGGGATCGATGATGCCGTCCCAGACGAGACAGATCATGATGACCGTCCCGGCAGCGCTGCTCGAGAGCCCGAGCACGTCCGTGTAGTAGTTGAGCAGGAAGACCTGAAGCGGCAGCCAATAGAAGTTGAAGGCGAAGTCGCCGAGTCCGTAGCCGACGTAGCGCCGCAGCGTGAGCTTCCCTTCCTGCGCGCCTGCAGCGGTTCCGCTCATGACGTTTCCGGCCGCGCTCATGTCGTCACTCGATCCTGTTCGTCATCGCGACCTTGGCGTACCAATAGCCGGATTCCTTGATCGTTCGCTTGCAGCCGTTCGAGAAATCGACGTGCACGATACCGAAGCGCTGGCTGTAGCCTTCAGCCCACTCGAAGTTGTCGAGCAGACTCCAGTAATGAAAAGCGCGCACGGGAATGCCGTCGTGAATCGCACGTGCCATGGCCTGAAGATGCGATCGTAAGTACTCGATGCGCTGGATGTCCCGCGTGCGACCGTCCGCATCCGGCATCGTATTGAACGATGCTCCGTTCTCGGTGATTTCGATGGGCCGATAACCTGTCTCGCGCGCCATTCTCACGAGAATGTCGTAGAACCCTTGCGGATAAATGTCCCAGCCGAGATCCGTCTTCGGATGCGCGCCCAGCATCCTCGCCCACTCTCCGAGCGTATTGAGACCTGGCACACCATTGCCCTTCGGCTCGTCGCGCACGACCCATGGTGCATAGTAGTTGAGACCGATGAAATCGAGATCCGCACGCATGAGCTTCTCGTCGCCGTCTCGTATGCCGAGCAGTTCCGCCTGTTGCAGCGGCGGCAACACGCCTTCCGGATAGCGGCCATACAGCGCAGGATCGCTGAACCACAGATTCAGAAATCGGTGCCAGCGCTCTGCGGCGGCAATGTCCGCATACGACTGCGTCGCAGGAAACATCGGCGCCACATCGAACGCGCTGCCGACCTGCGCGTCCGGACTCTGCGCCTTCAGCACCCGAAACGCCAAGCCCTGCGCGATATTTACGGTGTGCGTCGCGCGTAGAAACGCGAGCGGCTCGGTGCGCCCCGGCGCATGCAGCCCTTGCCAGTAACCGACGCCGGTGAATGTCTTGGGCTCGTTGAAGATCAGCCAATGCTTGATGCGGTCACCGAGCGCACGCACGACGATCTCGACATAGTCGGCAAACCGATAAGCGACATCGCGCACCGGCCAACCGCCTCGATCCTCCAACGCCTGCGGCAAGTCCCAGTGATACAAAGTCACCATCGGCCGTATACCCGCCTCGAGCACTGCATCAGTCACACGTTTGTAGTAGTCGAGACCGCGTGCGTTCGGTGACCCCGCTCCCGTCGGCTGGATCCTCGGCCATGCGATCGAATAGCGGTAGCTCTTCAAATTCAGCTCGCGCAGCAGCGCGATATCTTCTCGATAGCGATGGTAGCTATCGCACGCAACATCCCCTGTGTCGCCATTGAGCACCTTCCCCGGCGTGTGAGCAAAACGATCCCAGATCGATTCGCCCTTGCCGTCTTCGTTCCACGCGCCTTCGATTTGGTAAGCGGCAGTTGCGGCTCCCCAAATGAATCGATCCGGTACGGATATCGTTTCGCTCGTCATGGCAGTTGCTATCTCAACGCACAAGCGGCGAGCGATTATCGCGAAACGCAAGCGAATTTCCACCGCGTCCCGCCGATTCTTTTTGCAGAAAACGCTTTCAAAATTTCTAGAAAAATTTTTTTCTCTTGAAAGCGCTTTCCGCGCGCTCGTCGCGTTGACACTGATGAGCACGCTGCTCAGACTCAAAGCGGGCCAAAGCTCCGCTCACGATCGGCTCGACGCGACGACGTATCGCGCACGCATGCGGAGCCCACGCATGGAAACTGTTTTGGGGGATTAGCAGCAATGTCATCCGATGCATTCACCCGTCGACACACGCATGGATCGCGCCTACTGAGCGTGACGATTGCAACCTGCCTGTCGATGTCTGCGACCGCGGCCGACACCGGAGAACCCGTGATCGATGAAGTCATCGTCACGGCGAGCAAACGCGAGACGAACTTGCAAGACACTCCGATCGCAATCAGCGCGTTCTCTCAAGCGGCACTCGATCGTGCGCACGTTGCCGATCTCGCGGGACTGCAAAGCTTCGTGCCGAACCTCACCGTCGAGCAGCACGGCGATTCGGGCGGCGTGCACGTCTACTTGCGCGGCATCGGTTCGGCCAATCACACGGAGCTCGGCGATCCTGCAGTGGCGTTTCATATCGACGAGGTTTACTCCCCTCGCCCGCAAGGTGCGACCGTCTTGATGTACGACCTCGCTCAAGTGGAAGTGCTTCGCGGTCCGCAGGGCACGCTGTTCGGACGAAACTCGACTGCCGGCACCGTCAATCTCGTGACTGCGAAGCCGGTGCTCGACGCCTTCGATGCCTATGCCGATCTCATCTATGGCAATTACAACCGCATTGGCACGCGCGGCATGCTGAATATGGCGCTGTCGGAGACCTTCGGTCTGCGCATCGCTGCCGCCACCGAGCGACACGACGGTTACGTCGACTTCCAGCCCGGTTCATCGGCCGTCGGCAATCGCAAGTACGGTGCTGCGGATCAGCAGGCCATCAGACTTACCGCGTTGTTCAAGCCGAACGATGCATGGACGGTGACCGGCGCAGTCGACTACTTCAAGGACAACGGCACGGGCAACATCGCACTTCTGCAGAACCCGCGCCCTGGAACCGATCGCTATTCGGCGCTCGTGGACACGGCCGGCTTTCTCGACCAAGACAACCTCGCGTTCCGTCTGCGCGTCGATTACTCGCCGATCGAGAATCTTCAGATCTCGTACATCGGCGGCAAGTCCGACATGGAACGCCGCAACGCCTCGGACAACGACGGCGGCGCCATTCCGTGGTTCAAGCAGGAACATCGCACGGAGTGGTCCGAGTTCAAGTCGTACAGCCACGAGCTGAATATCAAGTCACTTGGCGACGGCGCGCTGCAATGGATCGCAGGCGCCTACTTGATGCACGAAGACAATTCGATCCGTTTCGACATCGACATCGCTCAGATCGCCTCGCCGCCGCCGAGCGGCGTCATCGTGGTGAATCCGACTGCACCCGACGATACGGCGTGGGCCATGTCGTTCATCCAGCCGAAGCGCACGCTGGATT
>DATCLP010000385.1:0-3960 GCA_036563855.1 Steroidobacteraceae bacterium
CGCGCGCAGAGCGCACGTCGAGCAGCGTTGTGCCGTCGTATCGATACGTGATCTGCAGCGCGTCCTGAGGGAGATACGGGCGCATTCCTTCGGACAACCCGAACGTGTCGTGCCACTCGTCGATGAAGTCGTCGAGAATGCCGCCGCGTGTGCGCCGGTACGGCAGCTCCGCCTGCACGAAGTAGCCGCGCGGCAGCGCGCGGCCGATCGAGAAGCGCAGCTCCTGCGTCTCGCCATCGACAATGAGTGTCTCGCGCGGGTCCGCTTGAACGATGGCGCTGCTGCTCCAGACAAATTGCGCATCGAAGCGCCAACGCTCGTTCTCGTCCCACTGCGCAGGCAACGCCGGCGGCAGCTCGAAACCCGTCAAGAGCGGGTTTTGATCGCGGATTTGAAAGGGTGCGCCGCGTGCGGAATCGGGTGTCGACAGCAGGGCGAGCGTGGCGGCCGCGATGTGCAGCAGCGGCGTGCCCGCTGCACGAAGACTATGGGTTAGAACCACGCCGACACGAAGATCTGCAGGACGTTTGCGTCGAACTTATAGAACGGTTCGGATCCCGCGGGCCGAAACGCCGGGTCCGCCTCGTCGAGCATCGAGTAACGGGCGTCGCGGAAATCTTCGTAATCGAAGGAAATGCGGTCGAAGAAGACGTTCGCCGATGCCTTCTTGAAGAATCCGGTACCGTCGCGCAGGAATTCGTAGCTCGCTCCGATGCGCAAGGTGTGGCTCTTGAACGTCGACAGCTCCTTGTCGCGCGCCATGAAATTCTGTTGATCCACCCGATCGAACAGATCTCTATAGAAATCCGCTGCGCCCTGATCGTAGAAGCGGTAGCTGACCTCGAAGATCCACGGCGTATTGCCGAGCGGATGCGTGTAGCCGATGTGGTACGTGTCGGCGCGGATGCCCCACGTATCGCTGAAGAAGCGGTAACCGCCTTGCAAAGCAGCGCGGTAGGACAGGTAGTACTTCGCGTTCAGAGCTACAGCGTTGCTCGTGCGCGTACGCGGATAGATCTCCGTCGCCAATGCGAACTTGCGATCGTCTTCCGGCCGAACGAACCTGTACGAGCGGTACGGATTGTTGAGGTAGCCCTCGTCGGTGATGACTTCGAGGCCGAGCGTTGCGATCAGGTTCTTGGTCAAGATCTGCGACACGCCCACGCGATAGCTCCAGCGCTCGATGTCTTGTTCGAATGTCGGGTCGACGATGCGCTGGCCCGTCGTCGTGTCGCGGGTCGTTCGCATGACGACATCCGCGCCCTTCGAGAAGCCCATGCTGATCGTCGTCAGATCGCCGAACAAATCCTGGCTGATGCCGAACGAAAACGTCTCCGCCTCATAGTCGTTTTCTTCGGAGCTGGTGTAGCTGAGGCTGTACGTCGTCTTGCCGCGCAGATAATCGAACGAGAGGCTGTACTGCTTGCGTTCTTCCTTGTATTCGCTGGCGCCGCTCGTCTCCACATCGATCGAAGCGCTCGTCACCATGTCCATGTAATAGTTGGCGCTGATCGAATACTTCTCCGCCATCTTCTTGCGCACGAGCACCGACGGACCATGAATCGTCACGCCGCCGCCTTCGTAGCGGTGATAGAGCGCATCCGCGCGATCGTCCGGCAGAACGCCGCCGAAGACGCTGGAGGAAACGAGGAAGAGAGAGAGGCTACAGGCGACAGGCCGCAGGCCACAGGAAAGGAGCGGACGAGCCGCGAGAGATGCGCAACGCGCAAAAACAAGCAGCAATAAGTCGGCGGCTACCGCCGCATTCTTACTGTCGCGTGTCGCCTGTAGCCTGTAGCCTGCCATCAATTGCATCCGCATCCGCCGCCCGCGCTGCCGAGCGCACCGCGTGCTCCTTCGCGCGCTTCGAACACGTGGTGCGTGTACGCCGTCGATATTGGATGCGCATCGAACGACATGATGGGATCGGCAAGCGCCTCGCGCTCGTAGGGTTTGACCCAGGGTTCGATGTTGCCGCAGGCGGAGAGCGCGAGCAGCGCGGCGAGCGCCAGAGCGCCGCGCAGCTGCGCGCAGGCTGCAGGCTGTAGGCTGTAGGCTGTAGGAAGCGTGTTGGTGCTTCGCTCCCGCTTCGCGTACTTAGCCATGTTGCTCTCTCGCATGTTCTCGCAGCAGTACCGCAACTCGAATCTCCCTAGCTACAGCCTATAGCCTAGAGCCTACAGTCTGTAAGTCTGCGGCAGGGCAGCAGCTCACTCTTTCAACAGCGCTCTGATCTGATTCAGATACTCGCTCTCGTCGCCCGGCTTGTAGCCGCGATGCAAGTAGCGCACGGTGCCCTTGCGGTCGATGAACACGGTGCTGGGCATTGCGTTCACGTTGTAGAGCTTGCTGACCTTGTTCTCCTTGTCGAACAAGACCGGGAAGCTCACCGGAACCGAGGCCAGCATCTTCTCTGCATCCTGAGTGTTCGCTTCGACGTTGATGCCGAGCAGCGTGAATCCAAGCGGACTGTAACGCTTGTACATCTGATCGAGAAGCGGCATCTCTTGTCGGCACGGGCCGCACCAACTCGCCCAGAAGTTGATCATCACCACCTGCCCCTTGAGTTGGTCGAGCGAGACAGTGTCGCCACTTCGCGACGGAAGCGAGAAGTTCGGTGCAACCGTCGTGCTCGCGCCGACGAACGGTGCGACGGCGAGGGTGAACGCAAGCGCTGCGGCACGCAGCGTGAAAGCCAAGCTCATGGAACGCATGTCAGGTAAACCTCTTGTCAAAAAGGCTCGAACCCCGGCAAAGGGATTCTTCCCGACGTGCATGGTCCCTAAAAAAAGATCGACAAACCGAGATGTGCCTCAAGGTTGTTGACGATCTTCTTTTTACCTAACAGATCGATGTCAAATACGTGGTCGCGGACGTCGAAGTGCACGGCGAGCCAGTCGGTCGGCAGGATGCGATAGCCGAACCCGCCGTTGACTGTAAAACGGTCGTCCCCGCCGAAGCTCGTGCTGCCGATGCCTGCAACGATGTAGAAGGCGGAGTTGTATGCGCGGTTTCGGCCGATGAAGACCTCGCCGGGTAAGGCATTCCACCCAAGGGACAGTGCGTAATAGGTGTACTTCCGCTCGTCGTCTGTGAGCAGCGCTGCGGATCCGGAGAGCGTCTCATAGCTCGTGCGGCCGGCTTTCGATTGCCCGACAGTGCCCTCGATGAAGAAATCCTCGGTGATGTGATAGGCGAGACGGCCGCCGTAGACTGTGTGGCTTTCGAAGTCCTCGATGCTGAGGACGCCGAAATATGCACCGACCTCGAAGTCTTCCGTATCGATGCGTGCGCGGCGTATTTCGCGGCGTTCGACCTGCGGTTCGATGATTGGGCGATCTTGCGGAGCGCTTTCGGCCGATTCGCCTTGCGGTGCGCCGATGTCCTGCGGTGTCGGAGCGGCTTCGTCATCGCCGCGGAACAGGGCGCAGCCAGGCAGCGTCGTCGCGGCGAGCGCAATCAGAAAAAGAACGCGAAGCCTAGATACTTCCATTCGTCTACTTCCTCGTTGTCGTTGCGGCTCGTGAAGATGACGTTGCTTCGATATTCGGTCCGCAACATGAAACGACGGGTGAGATACACCTGAATGCCGCCGCCGACGTAGCCGATTTGATCGGTGCGATCCTCGGCGCGCACGAGCGTGGACTTGGGATCCGTGTAGATGATACCGGTACCGAGCGTGAAATACGGCGACGCGCGCCATTCCGGAACGAAGACGTGGATGAGGCCGAGCGTAGCGCTGTAGCCGTTCGAGAACTCGCCGAGGACGTGCGTGATCGTCAGCTCGATCGACAAGTTGTCGCTGAAGGCATAGCCGCCGAAGATCGAGATTTCGCTCGCGCCGCCGAAATCGCCGGCGGTGAGGCCGCCTTGCCAGCGTCGGCTCATGTAATTTTCCCGGGCCGGCTCGTCCAGATCGAGCGGCTCGCCGGTCGGTGCGAGCGTGGCGATCATCTGCTC
>DATCLP010000386.1:0-5094 GCA_036563855.1 Steroidobacteraceae bacterium
CGGCAACCCTGTCGGACACGTTCAGGCGTTCGATGTGCGTACCGGCGCGCTCAAATGGATCTTTCACACGATTCCGCGCGAGAACGAGCCGGGCGTGGAGACTTGGGAAGACGAGTCGTGGAAACGCACCGGCAACACCAATCCCTGGTCGATGTTCAGCGCCGATCCAAAGCTGGGTCTCGTCTACATTCCGAACTCGACGCCGACGAACGACTACTACGGCGGCGATCGCAAAGGCGACAACTTGTACGCGGAGAGCCTGCTCGCGATCGATGCTCAAACCGGCAAGCTCAAGTGGTATTTCCAGGCCGTGCATCACGGCTTGTGGGATTACGACCTACCGGCCGCGCCGACGCTCGTCGACATCAACGTCGACGGCAAGCGCATCAAGGCCGTGGCGCAAGTGAGCAAACAAGGCTTCACGTACGTATTCGATCGAGCGACAGGCAAACCCGTCTGGCCGATCGAAGAACGCCCGGTGCCGCAATCGACGGTGCCCGGCGAAAAGACATCTCCGACTCAACCGTTTCCGACGAAGCCGCCGCCGTTTGCGCGACAAGGCATTACCGAAGACGACATCATCGACTTCACGCCGGAAATAAAGGCCGAGGCGAAGAAGGTTCTCGCCGAGTACACGTACGGTCCGCTGTTTACGCCGCCGACGGTCGTCGGCGAGAACGGTAAGAAGGGCACGATCATTCAACCCGGCGCCATGGGCGGAGCGAACTGGGGAGGCGCTGGCTTCGATCCCGAGCTCGGCTACTTGTTCGTAGAGGCATCGAATCTGTATTCGCTCGGCGCACTCGTCAAAGGCGACCCCTCGAAAGGACAGCCCGAATATGTGGGCGGCAATACGACCGGTCCGCGCCTATCGAACGGATTGCCTGTCACGAAGCCGCCGTACGGCACGATCACTGCGATCGATCTCAACAAAGGCGAGATCGCGTGGCAGGTTCCGCACGGCGACGGCCCGCGCGATCATCCGCAGCTCCAACACTTGAACTTGCCGCCGCTCGGCGCGTCGAGCCACACGTTCCTGTCGAGCGGCGGTCCGCTCGTCACGAAGACGTTGCTGTTCGTCAATCAAGTGCAGACGCGGCCCGACGGACCCGGCATTTCTTCGACGGAATTCTTCATGCGCGCCTTCGATAAGAAGACGGGTGCCGTCGTCTGGGAGCACAAGATGAAGGATCCGCCATTCGGCACGCCGATGACGTACGAGCACAAAGGCAAGCAATACGTCGTCGTTGCGGCGGGCGGCGGCGGTGCGCCCGCGAAGCTCATTGCATTTGGCTTGCCTTGAAGCGGATCGAGGTAGCGTAACTGCTGCGCCTCACGTGAGCTTGACCCGCTCAGAGCCGCAACGCGCGCAGCGCTCGGTCGTCACGAGTTTGCCGTGCTTCACATCGAACCTGCGCTCGCCGACCGCGCGCCATTTGTGAAAGCCGGAGGTGCAGAGCGTCTTGCCCTCTGCGCGCTTTTGTTTGTACTTGCGTAAGGAAACGACGTTCGACATGCGGTCAATGCGTCATGGCGTAAGTCACGACGTTGACGCCGACCATGTACGCGCGTGTCGAGAACATCTCGAAATACCACTCGCCGTAGGCTTCGCGTTCCCACCCGTCGCCGATGTCCGTGTTGTGAGTCGCGATGACCATCAACCGGCCGTCGTCGTCGGCCCACACGCGCATCGTGGGCGTCTCGAGCGATCCGGCCGGATACTTGTGAGCGCCGGCGGGCTCGGCCGTCTCCCCGCCGATGCTCGCGAACGGCAACGCAGGAATCTGAGGCAGTCCGTCCGTGAGATCGTAGACCGTGTGAAAGATCGGATGGTCGTTCGGCAAGATGCGCCATTCGTGATTCGGAAGAACGCGGCGCATGATGTTCGCAAACTGCTGCCATTCCGCATCGCCCCAGAAGTCGTCCACCCAGACGATGCCCCCGTTCAGCAAGTAATTGCGGAACGCTTCGATCTCCTTGTCCGTCATGATCATGTAACCGGGATCGGACATGTAGAGGAGCGGAAAATCGCCCAGATCCTTGGCGAGAAACGTGCGGCTCGCAGCGCGCGGATTCACTTCGATGCGCGTGAGCTGTGCAAGTCGGTGCGCAAAGTTGTCGTCGCCTTCCGGAAAATCCGTTTCCCACCGCGCCCACATGCGCCCGTCGTACGCATAGTAGGCTTCGCCCATCCCGCCTTCGCTTTCGTAGATCACCCGGACGAAGTTCAGCTTGGACAGATCCGGCTTCACGCCCGATCGACCGCCGTCGCCGACGGGAAACTCCGAATCCGCCACCGCGATCAGCGAAACGAGCAAACCGAGAACGATTACACGTTTGGAACGCATTGCCGATCGCAAGTCATCATCATGAACCGCCGAGCCGACGGTAGTACTCTGCGACCGCCTCTCGATACTCCGATCCCTCGCCGCCTTGCACCGCTGTGCGTGGTGCGGAGCCTTGACCCTGCTTCTGTACGGCAGCGAGCGTTGCGAGCTCGAGTTGATCGATGAGCCTGGAAATCGTCTCCGGATCGGTCGCAATCGGGTTGCCTGCAAGGCGACGCAGCTCATGCGCCATGCGCTGCAGAGCGCGCAGCTCCTCCGGTGACAGTCGATCCCTGCCCATGCGATTTGCGAGATCTTGCACGCGCTCGCTCAGCTCGCGCGCCTCGCGCCAGCGGCCCGTGCCGAGCTCGAGTCCCGGCAGTCGATCGAACCGAGTCAAATTCGGATCCCAAGCATCGAGCCCGTTCGGACCGCCGTCCGCGCGCCAGGCGCGCATGCGGTCGTTCGTGGCGCCCGGCTGACCGCCTTGCTCGCCCGATTGCGGCGCAGTGCGATCGCCCTGCTGATCACCTGAGGCTTGCGCGCCTTCTTCGCGCTGCTCTCGTTCCGTGCTTGCGAGCCGCTCGCCCTCCTGACTGACACCGCGTACGCGCTCGCGCTGCTCGCGCCGCGCTTCTTCGAGCGCGCGCCGCAGCTCGCCGATTTGCGCGAGCAGCTCCTCAGGGCTCGCCTGCGAGCGCTGCCGCTTCTGATCGTTCGCCGCGAACACCGCCGCTTCGCGCAGCTCCTGCTCCAGCATTTCGAGGCCTTCGCCGATCAAGCCTTCGCGCGGTGCGGCGTCGCGGGCGCGCCCGTACAAGACTTCGGCCGCACTGCGATTGATGCGGAACGTGATTCCCGAGCTCTCCAGCTCGTTCACGATCTCGCCGAGACGTCGCGCGCCTTCAGGCGCTTCGCTGCGATGCTTGTGTACGGCCTCGCGCATCTCGCGCTGCAAAGCCTCGAGCTCGTTCGCCATTTGCTGCTTCTGGGCAGCAATCTCTGCTGCGGCGCGCGGATCGATGTTGCCGCGTCGACGGCCGGCCCCTTGCGATTCGGCGAGCGCCTGATTGAGCTGCGATTCGACCTCGCGCTGCGTCTCGGCCAAGCCCTGCGCACGATCGGCAAAGCGCTCGAGCTCGCGGTCGAGCGTGCCGCCTTCTCTCGGCCGATCCATTTGCTTGAGCGCGCGGTTCAGTTTCTCGGCGGCCTCGCGTGCGGCGCGCGTTGCTTCTTCGAGCCTGTTCTGTTGATTGGCAGCGCGCATGTCCTCCAACGCGTTCTGCAGCGAGTTCAGCGCGTTCTGCACTTGGCTCTGCGAACCTTGCCCGTTCGGACGCTCATTCGAAGGTTGGCCGGACGTCTGATCGGATTGCTGCCCGGACTGTTGCCCTGATTGCTGATTCGAAGCTTGCTGCTGTCGTGCGCCCTCTTGACGCGCAAGCTCGGCAAGCCGACGCCGCAAATCCTCCGCTTCGCGCCGCAACTGCTCCTGACGCCAACGTTGCTCCTGCTGGCTCAACTGATTGCGACGGGCTTCCTCTGCGAGCTTCTCTTGCCGCGCCGCCAACTCCTTCAGCTTACGCAGCGCTTCGTCCATCTCCTGCTGCCGGTTCTCCATCGCGAGCTGCGACTGCTGCTCGTACTGGTTCTTCGCAACATCCATCTCGAGCTCGAACATCTCGGTGAAGTTGCGTGCCGCTTGTTGCCCGCCTCGGCCGCCGTCCTCGCGCTGCATCGCGACCTGTACTTCGCGGAACGCCGCCTCGGCTCGCAGCAGGAGTTGCAATGCTCGCTGTTCGATGGGCACGGCTTGCTCGAGCTTGAATTCCTGCAGGTTCTTCGCCGCGGGGAGCATCGTGCTCGCCGCTGCTTCCATGCTCTCGACGAAGGCCTTGACGCGCTCGTCGGACTCGACGGAAATACGGGCTCGCGTGCGCTGCGCCACCGTGCGCGCCTGCTCGGCCAACGTCGCCTGCATCTCCGCAAGCATCTTCGCGTTCTCCTCGAGCTGCTCGCGCGTTCGTGATTCGCGCCGATCGGAGCGCTGCAGATTCCAGGTTGCGAGCAGAATTTCCCGTTGCCGCTCGGAGATCGCGCCCTGCTCGTCTCCCATGCCGCCTCCGCCGCCTCCGCCGCCGCTCGCTTGCATGAACCGGCGCTCGAAGGGCTGTACCTGCACCATGAACAAGTCCGTTTGCACGGTCACGTTGCGATCCTTGGCAACCGCGTAGTACGAGACGATATCGCCAGGTTCGAGCGGACGTCCTTGCTTCGCTTCCTCGGCCATCAGCTCTTCGAGCCTGAGCAGCGAGCTCACATCGACACTTTTCTTGCCGGAATCCAGCCGCACGGACTGCCACTTGCCGCCGTTGACGGCGTAGCGCAACTCGACGTTCTGAATGCGGAAATCGTCCTGCGCCTGCACTTTGACCGGCACTTCTTCGATGGGCGTTGCGCGCCAATCGCGGCCCGGCTTCACGATCTGAATCGACGGCTTCTCGTCGTTGATGATTTCGATCGGATAGTCTTCGGTCAGCGGTACGAACTCGTTCGCGACCCTGGCCCCGATGTGATAGCGGCCCGGCTTCTTCACGACGATGCTGCCGATGTTGACGTCGCCCTCCGTGCTGAGCGGAGCTGCTTCGCCATCGATCACGAGCGCCGGTGCATCGAGCGTCGTGTCCGCGAAGACCTCGACTTTGACCTGCGTGTCGGCCACCGCACGGATATCGCGGAAAGTCTCTTCGGTCAGCGGCTCGAGGCC
>DATCLP010000387.1:0-7523 GCA_036563855.1 Steroidobacteraceae bacterium
AAGTACCGCATTCTTTCGGATGCGCTCGTCGCAGCGTTCCGCGGTTCGCCGAAGACGCTGCAACCGATTCAGGTCGGCGAGAAGCAGGTCGGTTCGGGCGCAGACATTCAAGTCACGATCGTGCAGCAGGCCATGCTCGAAGGTCAGCCGCGACAGATGCTCGAGCCGTTGCCGATTCAGTTGACGGACGTGTCGAGAATGGACCATGCCTTGGCACCGGACGATGCACGTGATGCGGAGGGTATGAGCCGGCTGGCCGAAATGGCGCGAGCGCATTCGGAGCATGAGTCCATTCGTGCACTGGACGAGGTCGCGCGCAGCGTCGAGACCGCGATGGCCGAGCTGATCAACGAGGATCTGATCATCGTGCGCCGTCGCGGATTGTGGGTCGAAGTCGAAGTACGTACCGATATCCTGTTCGCAAGCGGCAAAGCGACGCTCTCTGCAGAATCCACCGAGATCCTGCGCCGCTTGGCAGCAACGCTGCGTCCGTTCCCGAATCCGATTCGCGTCGAAGGGCACACCGACAACGTGCCGATCCGCACGCGCGAGTTCCCGTCGAATTGGGAGCTGTCCGCCGCGCGCGCGGCAACCGTCGTTCATCTGCTGATGAGGGAAGGCGTCGAGCCGGCGCGTCTTGCGGTGGTCGGTCTAGGAGAGTATCGGCCTGCGAAAAGCAACGACACGCCCGAAGGACGAAACGCCAATCGACGCGTGCTGCTCGTGATCCTCGCAAGCGATCGATCGCCCGAGAGCGATTTCTTCGAGCCGATGACCGAGCATTCGCCGGAAGCCGGGCCTGCAACGCCGGAGGCCTCGGCATCGCCGGAGATCCCGATTCTGACCGCCCGTTAGCTCGAAGCGCAGATCGATTCGACGCGAGAAGCGTCCTTTTCGGAGCGGCGCGAATCGAAGTCAGTTGCCGCGCCGACCTGCTAAGATCCCGTCGACTTATCTTTGTTCTTCCTTCAGCTCACCCGCGGGCGCACTCCGGCCTTTGATTCGAGGAGCAACGGATGATTTCGGCGCAAGAAGCTCTCGAGCGTTTGCGGGAAGGCAATGCGCGTTTCGTCTCGGCGCAACGCCATCACGATGCGCTCACGAGCGAGCAGCGGCGCCGCAAAGTCGCGGCCGGACAGGAACCTTTTGCCATCATTCTCGGATGCTCGGATTCGCGCGTCCCGGCGGAGATCGTTTTCGATCAGGGACTGGGCGATCTGTTCGTCATTCGCGTGGCCGGCAACATCGTCGCACCGTCGCAGATCGGCAGCATAGAGTTCGCTGCGGCCCGCTTCGGCACGCGCCTCGTCGTCGTGCTCGGGCACTCGAACTGCGGGGCGATCACCGCGACGATCGAGGAACTGAGCCGTCCTGCTGAGGAGCAGTCGCGTAACCTGCGCTCGATCGTCGATCGGATTCGCCCCTCCGTGCTGGCGGTAAGAGCTGGAAACGACCACCTGAGTCCGCAGGAGCTCGTACATCATGCCGTGCGCGCGAACATTCGTATGTCTGTGAGTCAGTTGCGGCACGGCTCGGAGATCCTCGAGCAACTCATAGCAAAAGAGGGATTGCTCGTGGTCGGCGCCGAGTACTCGCTAGAGACCGGCGTGGTCGAGTTCTTCGAGGGACTCGAAGGTCTTGCCGGCACACGCGCTTAGGTTTGCGGAACGGTCCGCCCCTTTGACCAAACTTTGCAGCTTTTGGAGGCCGTTCCCGGACCCGTGCGGCCGAATCGCGGAATAATTCGCGCATCGAACCGTTGTGTCGGTGGATCCGTGAGTTTTTCCGGTCTCAAACTGCTCGCCGTCTGTGCCCTGGCCGCCGTGTTCGTCTGCGGCACGTCAGCAGCGCAGGACACGAAGCCCCGCAAGACGGGGCTGACGCCTGAAGACTACGTGTACGAACTGGCCGAAGGCGTCACGGTCCGGGAGGTCACGTATTACAGCGACGATGTGGCCTGCTACGCGAAGGTGTTCTTCCCGAAGGGTTTCTCGGCCGCGAACAAGACGCCCGGCGTCGTGTTGGCGCACGGCTGGGCAGGCACGCACGTCTCTATAGAAAAGTATGCGGCGCATTTCGCGGCGAAGGGGCTCGTCGCAATGGTCATCGACTATCGCGGCTGGGGTAAGAGCAACGGCTTTACGACGCTCGCGAACAAGTCGCTTCAGTCGCGCCCGCGCAATGACGATGCGCAACGCTTCACGCGGGGCGAATACGAGGTCGTCACGAAGCGAACGCGCATCATCCCGATGAAGCAAGTCGAGGATGTGCGCAACGCGATTTCATATCTACAGGGCGAGCCAGGCGTCGATCCGGATCGAATCGGCATCTGGGGATCGAGCTTCGCGGCCGGCAATGCGATCGTCGTCGCCGCGCTCGATGCGCGCGTCAAGGCGCTCGCCCTGCAGGTGCCCTCGATTGCAGGAAAAGGGATGCGCGAGGAGCCGTTCGAGCTGAAAGGCAGGATGCTCGATGATGCGATTCGGCGCGCCCGTACCGGGCAAGGCGCCGAGATCGAAGCCGGCTACTCCAATCGCCGCAAGATCGATTTCGAAACGAATCAAGCGATCGCGGAGTACCGACCGTTTCATTATTTGAAGCATGTGGGCGATCGGCCGGTGCTGTTCGTCGTGGCGGAGCTCGAGGAGCTCTTCGACAACCAGGATCACGCCTATGCAGCTGCGAAGGAGCTGACCGGCCCGAAGAAGATCATCGAGCTGCCGGTTTCGCATTTCGAGATGTACGTCGGTGAAGCGTTCGAGAAGAGCGCGAACGCGGCAGCGGATTGGTTCAAGCAATATCTCGGCGGAACGATCGAAGCGGCACCCTCGCCGCAGCGACCGCGAACGAGACCGGGACGTTAATTCAGAAAGCTTGCGCGATAGTCGCGCGCGAAATCTTCGATCGATCGGGGCGTCCTGCCGGTCACTTCCTTGACCACGTCGGTGGGGGCGACGTTGATGAAGTTGGAGGCGCAGGCGTCCCACATTTCCAGCTTCGCCTCGATCATCACCGGCGGGATTCCTTTGCTCTGGAGCCAGCCGCGCGCCTCGTTCGCAGTGATGTCGATGTAACGGATCGGTTTGTCCCAAACCTGGCTCAAACGATCGGCGACTTCTTGATAGCTCAGCGCTTCCGAACCGGTCACCGTATATGTTTGGTCGGCATGTTTCGAATCCTGGAGCGCCTGGACGGCGACGGCCGCCACATCTCGCGCATCCACCCACGTCCATCGCGTTTTGCGGAACGGCCCGGCGATCACGCCTTGTTGCGCGATCGACGGCGCGAATTCGAGCAAGTTCTGCATGAGGAAGGTCGGGCGTAGGCGGGTAATCGTCAGTGCCGTCGTACTGATGGCTACTTCGGCTTGACCGAGCCATCGCAGCACGCGGGTACAGCACAGATCTTTGTCGGCCGCGACGCCTGAAAGCTGTACGACCCGGCTGACGCCGGCGCTCTTGGCCGCAGTGACCACGCGCAAATGCTCGTCGGCCATTTTCGGGGATAGCGGGGTGGCGAGGAACACGGCCTCGACGCCTCGCATCGCATTGGCGAGCGCGGCGGCATCGCACGCCGACCCGCGAATCCATTCGACATTCGTCGCAAGATTAGGGTAGACGGCGTTACTCGGATCGACGATCGTGGCGGCTGCTGCCGCCCCTTCAGGAGCCAAGACGCGCACTGGTACGGATTTCTGGGCGAGCTCGGCCACGACGGCCTTGCTCACATAACCCGTTACGTCCGTTACCAACAGCATTCTCGCTCCCGTCCCACGTCAGGGCCCACATGGACCGGGGCCATACATTACGGTGGGCATGTGCATGGGTAAACGCCCCGGAAAGCAAAAAGTCTGGTGCGTTACGGTCATGAATCGAAAGCATAGAATCCCCATCGGCCGAAAGCCTAACGAGGCATAGGCTGTGGGATGTAGCCGGCGCTGGGGTTACCTGCGGGCGTGCAGGTCGCCGGGCTTTCGGCTGAATTTGGGGACATAACGCGCTTGAACAACTTCGGCGACATCGTTGCATATGTGCGCGTCGTGGAGGCGCGCAGCTTCGTGGCGGCGGCGCAATCGCTCGGCATGTCACCGTCTGCGATCAGTAAGGCCGTGAGCCGCTTGGAGGAGCGGCTCGGGGCACGCTTGCTGAACCGCACGACGCGTTCGCTCAGCATGACCGACGTGGGCGTCAGCTTCTACGAACGCTGCCGCACGGCGCTCGAGCAGCTCGACCAGGCCGAGAGCGAGGTCGCGGAGTCCCGTGGCGTCCCGCGCGGACGCCTGCGGGTCGACGTGCCCATATCGCTCGGGCGGCGCATCCTCGTCCCTGCATTGCCGCGCTTCATTCAGCAGTATCCCGAGCTGACCGTGCAGATGAGCATGAACGATCGGGTGCTCGATCTCGTTCAGGAAGGCATCGATGCGGCGATCCGGGTCGGTCAGCTCTCGGATTCGAGCTTGATTGCGCGCCGCGTCGGTCAGCTGCGCGGCGTCACGTGCGCGTCGCCCGAGTTCATCGAACGGGTCGGCGAGCCCAAGGAGCCGAGCGATTTGAGGCCCGAACATTGCATTCCGATGTTCAAGCTCGGTACCGGGCAGATGCGCGAGTGGATTTTTCAAAAGGGCTCCGAAACGCGCGTCATCCATCCGGCCGGGCCGCTCTCGTTCAGCGATCCCGAGTCCGCGGTGGCGGCGGCAGTCGCCGGTGCAGGGTTCGTGCGCACGCTCGACTTCACGGTAGAGGCCCAGATCGCGGCCGGACTGCTCATGCCCGTACTGCAGGATTGGAACGAGGGCGCGTTGTGGCCGGTGTCCGTCGTCTATCCGCAACACCGGCAACCGACTGCGAAGATCAAGGCGTTCATCGATTTCGCAGTGAGCCTGTTCCCGCAGACGGACCTGCGTTGATCTCTCGACGCTGCCGGCGGCGAAACGACATCGCGCGCCGACAGCGCGTCCGTCGATCGTGCATCCGCGCAGCGGCTGCTGCGATTGCTTCCCGTCCGTCATCAGTCTCATGCGTCCGGCCCGATTGGTCGCATGCGTTCAGCCGCCTACAGTGCACGACATTGCACTCGAGGAAAGACGCATGCCCATCGAAGCTTCTGCCTCACGTTCGTTCGCATTGCTCGCCGCAATGTCGTTGTTGTTGGCCGCGTGTGCGGTCGGACCGGATTACCGGCGCCCTGAGGTTGCCGTGCCCGATGAATTTTCGGCACCGAACGTCGCGCAGTTCGATTCGAGCGCTTCCGACCGCGAATTCTGGAAGGCCTTCGACGATCCGCTGCTCACGGAGCTGATCGAGGATGCATTGCGTTCCAATCACGACGTGCGCATTGCGTTTGCTCGACTCGCGGAAGCGCGTGCGTTGCGCGGCGAAGCGCGACTCGATCTCGCGCCGACTGTAACGGCTGCGGCGAGCGGGGCGGATGCTCGATCGAGCGAGCGTCAAACGCCGGCGCCGAACGTTTCGCGCGACCAGGACTATTACGATGCCGGATTCGATGCCTTCTGGGAGCTCGATTTCTTCGGCCGCGTGCGTCGTGGGATCGAAGCGCAAACGGCGCTCGTTCAAGCGGCCGAGGCCGGTCTCTATGACACCCACGTGACGATTACAGCGGAAGTCGCACGCAACTATTTCGAGTTGCGCGGTGCGCAGCAGCGGCTCGAGGTCGCCAGGCGTAACGCAGCGAATCAGGAGCAATCGCTGCGTATTACGCAGGCACGTCTCGAGGGCGGACGGGGCACACAGCTCGACGTCTCGCGGGCGCAGGCACTGTTGAGCGCGACGCGCGCAACGATTCCGGATCTCGAAGCTCAGGTGAGATTCGCGATGCTGCGGTTGGGGGTGTTGACGGGGCGTTCGCCTGAGGCGCTCGTGCCGCGCCTTGCAGAAGCGAAACCGCTGCCTGAGCTACCGCGCACGCATCGGATCGGAACGCCCGAGTTGTTGCTGCGCCGTCGCCCGGACATTCAGATCGCGGAGCGCGAGCTTGCCGCCGCTACTGCCCGCATCGGTGTTGCGGTTGCCGATCTGTTTCCGCGCGTGTCGTTCGTCGGCGGCTGGGGATTCGACGCAGTGGATGTGGACGACCTAGGCAATGCTTCGAGCGAAACGTTTGCGTTCGGTCCGAGCATTCAATGGGCCGCGTTCGACCTCGGTCGGGTCAAGCGGCGCATCCAGCAACGCGAGGCGGCCGCCAGCGGCGCGTTGGCGCGTTACGAGCAAAGTGTGCTGCGTGCATTGGAGGAGACGGACGCAAGCTTGACCGCGTATGCGCAGGCGCTCGCGAAGCAGCAGCATTTGCGGCAAAGCGCGCAATCGTCTGCAGATGCCGCGCGAATCGCTCGCGCTCGTTTCGAGAGCGGCGTTGCCGACTTTCTCACCGTGCTCGATGCCGAGCGCACTATGCTCGAAGCCGAGGATCGGCTTGCCGCGAGCGAAACCGAGACCGCGACGGCATTGCTGTCCGTGTACAAGGCGCTCGGCGGCGGTTTCAGGCCCGTGGCCGCAACTGCTCTGAGCGCAGCGCGATAGAACCTATCTCAAAACTCTGAGATAGGGTTCTATGGCGAGCCGCGCTCACTATGCAGGCGCGGGTTGTGCGTCTGCCGAGGGTCTTGGCGTTTCCTTGAGCTCCGAGCGCAGGATGACGACTTCGGCAGGCGCTGCAATGCCGAGCCGCACTTGATTGCCGCGAACTTCTAGGATCGTGACCTCGATCCCTTCTCCGATCTGGATCGATTCGCCGAGTCGACGCGTAAGGATGAGCATCGCTGATCCCTCCTTGGAAGCTGGGTGAGCCGTGATGCTGGCATAACTCGCGGACAAATCCAACTGAGTCTTGCCGCGATATCGCGCGATAACATGTTAACTACGAGGGCGCTTGCCTGCTGGAAAGAAGGCTACGGGCTACAGACGACAGGCGACGGTTGGGCGCGAAGCGCCCAAGAACAGGTCAGGCGACGAGGGTTCGAGAGAGTCGATACGTGCTATCCGCGAATCAGCGGGTGCGCGAGCGAATCGCTGCGACCGTATCGGCGACGGCGTTCGGTCCGCGTGTGTCGACGCGGACGACTGTAGGCAGCTCATTCGCAGAGAACGGCTGCAGGTTGTGCAACTGGGCGGCGAGCACCTCTAGATCGGCGTCCGAGACGCGGTCGCCGTATTTCGCTCGTTCGATGATCCTGCGCTCGAGCTCCTGGCGCTCCGAGGCGCATGCCACGATCGTGAGCGGCACACTCATGTTTCTGGCAAGCGTTTGGAAGATTGCACGCTGCGCCGGATCCAAGAAGGTTGCATCGACGATTGTCGTGAAGCCGGCATCGAGACACGCCGCGGCGCACTCGCTCAAACGGGCGTATGTGAGCTGCGTGAAGTCCGACGAATAAACAGGATCCGCTGCCTTCTCGTCGGCGGCGATTCCAGCCAGACGTTTGCGTTCGATGTCGGATCGAATGCGTACGGCCGGCAGCGCCGGGATGAGCCGCTCGCTGAGCCATGACTTGCCGGAGCCCGATACGC
>DATCLP010000388.1:0-13949 GCA_036563855.1 Steroidobacteraceae bacterium
CGTCTGTATGCCGCGATCGAGGCACGTTTCCACGAGATGCTGCGCGCCGGTTTGCTCGAGGAAGTACGGCGTTTGCACGCAAGGGCGGATCTGCACGCGGATTTACCCTCGATTCGAGCGGTCGGATATCGGCAATTGTGGGAGCACTTGGAGGGCAGGACGTCGTTCGAAGAGGCTGTTCACAAGGCGATCGTCGCAACGCGGCACCTTGCACGACGTCAATTGATCTGGCTGCGCGGCGATCAGGGAATCACCTATGTGGATCCACTTGAACCGAATGCAGGCGCCCATATCGAGCAAGAAGTCGCAAGACTTTGCAGAGCGCTGTCATGAAACGCGCTCAGTATTAAACGAAACGGTTCGTTGGAGGTCATAGACCCTGTGCTAGACTGTGGCGCTGCGCAACGAGCACGGCAACGTGTCGGTTGGCTCGCCTCCGGCTGCAAGGAAGCGGCGCTGTCGGAAGCGTTCACACTCACAAGAATCGATGCAATAACAAGGAGATAAATGATGGCCAGAGGGCAATCATTACAGGATCCGTTCCTGAACACCTTGCGCAAGGAGCGCGTTCCGGTCTCCATTTACTTGGTGAACGGCATCAAGCTCCAAGGGCAGATCGACTCGTTCGATCAATTCGTCGTGCTGCTGAAGAACAGCGTCAGCCAAATGGTTTACAAGCACGCCATCTCCACCGTCGTACCGGCGCGCGCCATTCGTTTGCCGATGGCGGAGGATGAGGGCGGCGAACCCGCGGGTGCGTCCGATTGAGGCTGCGCTCGATGGAGTTGCGCTGGATGGAGTCGAGTATTGTTTGAACGTCCGCGCAGCGGCGAACGTGCGCTCCTGGTCCGCATCGGATTGGGCCACCCGCCGGAGCAAGAGGAAATCGAAGAGTTCGAGGCGCTCGCCCGCTCGGCGGGCGCCGAAGTCGTAGGGATCGTCAAAGGAACGCGCAAATCGCCTGACCCGCGGCTCTTCGTGGGTTCGGGCAAGGCCAGCGAGATCCTCAACCTCATTCGCGAGCTTGGAGCCGAGCTCGTCGTATTCGATCATGCGCTTTCGCCGAGTCAGGAACGCAATCTGGAAGCGTTCCTGCAATGTCGCGTGCTCGACCGTACCGGCTTGATCTTGGATATTTTCGCGCAGCGCGCGCGCAGCTTCGAAGGTCAGCTCCAGGTAGAGCTCGCACAGTTGCGCCATCTATCGACGCGCCTCGTGCGCGGATGGAGCCACCTCGAGCGTCAAAAGGGCGGTATCGGTCTACGCGGTCCCGGCGAAACGCAGTTGGAAACCGACCGCCGATTGATCGCCAACCGCATCAAGACGCTCAACGCACGCCTCGACAAAGTCGTCAGACAACGCGAAACGACGCGCCGCGAGCGCAAGCGGGCGGCTGTTCCGACGGTCGCGCTCGTCGGCTACACGAACGCCGGCAAATCCACGTTGTTCAATCATTTGACCGGCGCCGGCGCCTACGCAGCCGATCAATTGTTCGCAACGCTCGATCCCACGGTGCGACGGCTCGACCTGCCGGATGCACGCCACGTGCTGCTTGCTGACACGGTCGGGTTCATCCGCGATTTGCCGCACGAGCTCGTGGCCGCGTTCCGCTCGACGCTGCAGGAAGCGCGCGAAGCAGCGTTGCTGTTGCACGTGATCGACGCAGCGGATCCGCACCGTAGCGAGCGGATCGCACAAGTGAACAAGGTGTTGGATGAGGTCGGTGCCGGCGACCTGCCTCAGATCGAGGTGTTCAACAAGGTCGATTTGCTCGGCGAGCAGCCGCACGTCGAGCGCGCCGAAGATGGGCGCGTGCGAAGAGTGTGGTTGTCGGCCATTTCGGGGGAAGGCGTTGCGCTGCTGATCGATGCAATAGCGCATTTCCTCGGACCTGAGCTGATCCATCGACACATCGTATTGAGACCGCACGAGGGACGAGCGCGAGCGCGCTTTTTCGAGGCGGGTGCGGTCGTTGCTGAGAAAGTCCTGCCGAGCGGCGAAACCGACCTCGAAGTCTCGATGCCGCGCAGAGCATTCGAACGATTGTGCCAAGCTGAGGGTCTTCGGGATCTGCTCGCGGAGGAGGCCAAAGCTTGTGCCGCTTCCGAGGCGTTCCTAGAATCGCACGCTCCGGCCCGTTGGGCCGGTTGAGTTAGAAGTTTCGATCCTGCAGAAGTACTGTTGCGGCCAGTTTGGAGCTTATGGCCGCGGCCGAGTTGAGCGGCCATCATCCCGCGCAGCACACCTAGCGCCGTTGCGATGCGGATAGCCCGCCCTGCGCGGGGCAACGACGAGGTTTGAACGAGGCAACTATGGCGTGGAACGAGCCCGGCGGAAATTCTGGCGGCAAGCGCAATCCCTGGGGCGGTAACCGACCGGATCAGGGACCGCCCGATCTGGACGAAGTGCTCCGCAACCTGCAGCGGCGTCTTTCCGCACTATTCGGCGGAGCGGGAGGGCGGGGGCCGACGAGCACGTCGAGCGGCGGCGGCCGCGGTTTCGGCCTGGGCACGATCGCGATCATTTTGCTCGTCATTTGGGCGCTCACCGGGTTCTACCAAGTCGATGCAGCAGAACGCGGGCTCGTCTTCCGTTTCGGCAGACACGTCGAGACGACGATGCCCGGCCCACGCTGGCACTTGCCGTGGCCGATCGAAACCAAGCAAGTCATCAACGTTCAGTCGATCTCGAGCTACGCCGACAAGACGCGGATGCTCACGGCGGACGAGAACCTCGTCGAGATCGATATCGAAGTTCAGTTCCGACGGACGAATCCGTTGGACTACGCCTTCAACGTGCGCAACCCGGATCAGACTCTGCAAGAGGTGAGCGATAGCGCGATTCGCGAAGTCGTCGGTCGTAGCACGCTGGACCATGTGCTCGAGTCGGGTCGACAGGAGATCGCCGAGCGCACGAAAGAGCTCGTTCAACGCACGCTCGATGCCTACAAGACCGGTATCGAAGTGACGACGGTCAATCTGCAGGACGTGAGAGTGCCGGCGGAAGTGAGGCCCGCGCAGGAAGATGCGATTCGTGCGCGCGAAGACCGTGAGCGGGCATCGAGCGAAGCGCAGGCATATGCGAACGACCTGATCCCGCGCGCCCGCGGCGAAGCGGTGCGTCGCATTCAAGATGCGGAAGCGTACCGTGCGGCGAAAATCGCCCAAGCCGAAGGCGACTCGCAACGCTTCCTCAAGCTGTTGGCCGAGTATGAACGGGCGCCGGCGGTCACGCGCGAGCGCTTGTATCTGGAAACCATCGAACAGGTGCTCGCCTCGAGCAAGAAAGTCGTCATCGACTCGCGAAGCAGCGGAAACCTGCTTTACTTGCCGATCGACCGACTGCTCGATCAACAGCAACAGCGTCGGACCGCAACAGGCGAGCAGATCGAATCCACGATGACGGTCGAGCGTCCGTCGGTGACGAGCACGCCGGCCTCTCAAAATCGTACGCGAGGATCACGCTAATGGCTGGGCGTGGAGTGATGATTCTGGTTGGCGCCGCCGTCGCGGTCTTTCTTCTCATGATTTCGGCGTTTACCGTTCGCGAGACCGAGCTGGCAATCAAGTTCAGTTTCGGCAGGATCGTCAACGCAGATTATGCGCCGGGACTGCATTTCATGATCCCGTTCATCAACAACGTCCGTAAGTTCGACAAGCGGATTCAATCGCGCACGTATCCTTCGGAGCAGTTCCTGACGAGCGAAGGCAAGATCCTGCGCATCGATTTCTATGTGAAGTACCGGATCGCGGACGTTGCCCGCTACTACCAGGCAACGCAGGGCGATGACGAAATTGCAGCAGGCCGCCTCGGCAGTATCGTCAAGGACAGCATCAAGGGCGTGATCGCACGCCGCACGATTCAACAGGTCGTTGCTGCCGAGCGTAACGAGTTCACGGGCGAGATCCTGAAGGTCGCCGATGCGGGAACGAGCGGGCTCGGCCTGCAGCTGATCGACGTGCGCGTCAAGAAGATCGACTTGCCCGACGAAGTCAGCGATTCGGTCTACAGCCGTATGCGTCAGGATTTTGCGCGTCAGGCAAAGCAGCTGCGCGCCGAGGGCGCAGAGAGCGCGGAAAAACTGCGTGCCGAAGCGGATCGTCAGCGGACGGAGATCCTGGCCGAGGCCACCCGTCAGGCGCAGATCATCCGCGGCGAAGGCGACGCAAGAGCGGCCGAGATCTACTCGAAGGCGTACTCGCGCAATGCGGAGTTCTACGCGTTCTATCGAAGCCTAGAGGCGTATCGGAACTCGCTGGGCACGCAAAGCGATGTGCTGGTGATTTCTCCCGACAGCGAGTTCTTCAGGTACTTGAATCGGTCGACGGCCAGATAACGGGCGAATCGCATGCAGTTGCACTGGTCGGATCTGCTCGCCGCGTTCGCTCTTTATCTCGTGCTCGAAGGCATGATGCCGTTCCTCAATCCGCAGCTGATGAAGCGTGTCATGCTCTCCCTTGCTGAATCCCCGGACCGGCAACTGCGCCTGACCGGGTTCGGAAGCATGTTGGCGGGGCTCGTCTTACTCTATCTCGCGCGCGCCTGACGCGATCTCGATTCACATCATGAGCAAGAACGTTGTCGTCATCGGCGCCCAATGGGGCGACGAAGGCAAGGGAAAGATCGTCGATCTCCTGACCGACAGAGTCTCGGGGGTCGTTCGCTTTCAAGGCGGTCACAATGCCGGCCATACGCTCGTGATCAACGGCCGCAAGACAATCCTGCGGTTGATTCCTTCCGGCATCCTGCACGAACACGTCACGTGTTTCATCGGCAACGGCGTCGTGCTCTCGCCGAAGGCGCTATTCGAAGAGATCGACGAGCTCGAGCGTGCCGGCGTCGACGTCACGAAGCGCCTGCGTATTTCCGAGGCCTGTCCGCTGATCCTGCCGTATCACATCGCGCTCGATCAGGCACGCGAAGCTGCTATGGGTGCGGCGAAGATCGGTACGACCGGCCGCGGCATCGGTCCGGCATACGAGGACAAAGTAGCGCGCCGCGCAATCCGCGTGCAGGACTTGTTCGCACGAGAGCGATTCGCTGCGAAGCTGGGCGAAGTGCTCGACTATCACAATTTCGTGTTGCGCAATTACTTCAAGGTCAAGCCGGTCGACTTTCAACAGACGTTGGATGAGAGCCTCGAGCTTGCCGAGCGTTTGCGTCCGATGGCCGCGGACGTTTCAGCCGAAGTGAACGCGATGATCCGTGCGGGCAAGCGGTTGTTGTTCGAAGGTGCGCAAGCGGCGCTGCTCGATGTGGATCACGGCACGTATCCGTTCGTGACTTCGAGCAACTGCGTTGCAGGTCAGGCGTCGGCCGGCGTCGGAGTAGGACCTCAACATCTGGGTTATGTGCTCGGCGTGGCGAAGGCTTATGCCACGCGTGTCGGTAGCGGCCCATTTCCGACAGAGCTCGACGACGAGATCGGCGAGTACTTGCGCGTGAGGGGCCACGAATACGGCTCGGTGACCGGCCGTCCGCGACGTTGCGGATGGTTCGACGCAGCCGGCCTGAAGCGGGTCGTAGAGATCAACGGAATTTCGGGCCTCTGCATCACGAAGCTCGATGTCCTCGATGGGCTCGATACCGTTCGAGTCGCGGTCGGCTACAAGATTCGCGGCGAGCGTCGAGATATTCTTCCGGTCGGTGCCGAAGCTTTGTCCATCTGCGAGCCGATCTACGAAGAACATCCCGGGTGGAAGGAGAGCACCGTGGGCGTCAAGAGCTTCGGCGATCTGCCCAAGGCGGCGCAGGCGTACTTGCGGCGTTTGGAAGTGCTCGTCGGTGCGCCGATCGCAATCATTTCGACCGGTCCGGATCGGCTCGAAACGATCGTTCTGAAGCATCCATTCGATTGACCTGTCTCCAGTCGGGCGAAGGGTCCGACTTGCGCGGCGCCTTTGCGCGATGCATTCAGGAAGCCCGTCGGGACTTCGCGGATCGGATCGCCCCCATCGATCAGTTCCTGCGTTGTACGCACGAGCAACGGCAGGGGCGGCTCGAAGTTTCCGCGCGCTCTGGCAAATGGTGCACGCGAGCCGCTGGCATTAAGCCCTTGCGCACAAGGGCTTAAGCTGCTCATCCGGGATTAGGTTATGGACGATGGGTTGAATCGCTTGGTGCCCAGGAGAGGACTCGAACCTCCACGGATCGCTCCACTGGTACCTGAAACCAGCGCGTCTACCAGTTCCGCCACCTGGGCATGAGGGGAACGCGGAAGCACTTGGTTGCCCAGGGGTTCCGCGAGGCGCGCAAATGTACCGGCCGCCCTATAGGGTGTCAATCGCAGCGCATGCGACCGCGATAGGATCGAAGCATGAGACGAACAACGAAAAATAGGAAAGCCAGACGACCCCGGTCGCAAATCGGGCGGCGCACGCGTGAGCGAACGCCTTTACGCGTGACGGAGACGCTGCGCGAGGCCGGTCGGCCTTTACGTTTCGAAGAGCTGCAGCACTTGCTCAACGCAACATCGCCCGCTGCACGGAAACGTCTAGCGGAAGAAGTCGAAACGCTCCTGCAAGACGGCGAGATCGTACGCAATCGCCGCGATGAGTTGATCTTGCGCGAGCGCGTTCCGCTCATCGTGGGGACCGTTACCGGTCATCGAGACGGCTACGGAATTCTTCATCCGGACGATCGCACGGCACCTGTGATCCTTCCTTATCGCCAAATGCGCGAGATCATGCACGGCGATCGCGTCGCTGTACGCGTGAGCGGCAAGGATCACCGCGGACGACTCGAAGGCGCTGTCGTCAAAGTGCTCGAGCGCACGACGCAGGAAATCGTCGGTCGCTTGTACGAAGAAGCGCAGATCTATTTCGTCATTCCCGACAATCCGCGTATCAGCCATCGCGTGCTCATCCCGCGCGACCGGTTGCATGGTGCCAAGGCTGGTCAAGTCGTTCTCGTGAAACTCGTCGAACCCCCGAGCCGTACGGCGCAGCCGCTTGGACATGTCGCACGCGTGCTCGGCGAGCACGCCGCGCCGGGCATGGAAACGGAAATTGCCATTCACTCTCACGGATTGCCTTTCGAGTTCCCTGAGGAAGCGATTCGCGAAGCCGAGCGCTTCGGAGACTCGGTCAGCGCAGCCGCAAAGCGCGGACGCGAGGACTTGCGCAAGCTGCCGCTCGTCACGATCGACGGCGAGGATGCGCGCGATTTCGACGATGCAGTGTGGTGCGAACCGACGCGCAACGGCTGGCGCTTGATCGTCGCAATCGCCGACGTGGCGCACTACGTCGAACCGGATTCCGCGCTCGACCGCGAGGCGCTTCATCGAGGCACATCGGTCTACTTTCCGAATCGAATGTTGCCGATGCTGCCGGAGGCGCTGTCGAACGGCCTGTGCTCGTTGAATCCTCACGTCGATCGCCTTTGTCTTGCGTGCGAGATGCGAGTCGATTCGCGAGGTAAGGTGACTCGATCGCGATTCTTCGAAGGCGTGATGCGTTCGGCTGCGCGCCTCACGTACACGAAGGTCGCTGCGTATCTTGCGAATCCTGCCGCGGCCCACGATCCGCAGGTCGAAGCCGTCGGCGATCTGTTGAGACACTTGCACGCTCTTTATAAGGCGCTGGCGGGCGCGCGGTTGCGGCGTGGCGCGCTCGATCTCGACGTCCCCGAGCTCAAAGTCCATTTCGACGGCGAAGGACGGATCGCTGCGCTCGTCGAACAGCCGAGAAACGATGCGCACCGGTTGATCGAGGAGTGCATGATCGCGGCGAACGTCGAAGCAGCGCGTTTCCTGAAAAAGCATCGCATTCCGACGCTCTATCGAGTGCACGGTCAGCCGGAAGAGGAGAAGCTTCAGCAGCTGCGACAGTTTCTCCAAGGCTTCGGCATTCATCTTCCGGTCGATCGCGATTTGACGCCGAAGGACTTGAGCGCTGTGCTGGATAAGGTGGTCGGCAACGAAGAGGCGCACTTGATTCAAACCGTCGTCGTGCGATCGCTGCCGCAGGCGGTGTACCAGCCCGAGAACATCGGGCATTTCGGTCTCGCGTTGCCGGAGTATGCGCATTTCACGTCGCCGATCCGACGCTATCCGGACCTGATGGTTCATCGCGGAATCCGTCACGTGTTGCGCGGCGGCACTGCGCACGACTTCCCATGGTCGACGGCGCGCCTGGCGGAGATCGGCCAACAGAGCTCGTTTACGGAACGGCGGGCCGACGAGGCGACGCGCGATGCCTTGTCGTGGCTCAAATGCGAATACATGCAGCGGCACATCGGCGAGGAGTTCGATGCGATCGTCACCGGCGTCGTCGACTTCGGTTTGTTCGTGCAAGTGAAGGGCCTGCAGATCGACGGGCTCGTGCACGTCAGCTCGCTCGGCGCCGATTATTTTTCGCGCGATCGCAGCGGCTTTCGCATGATCGGCGCACGTAGCGGACGCACGTTCCGGTTGGGCGATCACCTGCGTGTGAGGCTCATCAATGTCGTGATCGACGAGCGCAAGATCGACTTCGAATTGGCGGATGTGCGCGCTGGCGAGCGGATGATTCGCGGACCCTGGGCGCGTCGCGGAGGTCGTCGATGAGCGAAGAGACGGTCTTCGGCTTGCATGCCGTGCGCGCCGTGCTCGCGCAACGGCCCGAGCGCGCAATCCGGCTCTTCGTGCAAAAGGGCCGCGAAGATGCCCGCATCGCCGAGATCTTGAAGCTTGCGCACGAGACGAAGACGCCGGTCGTGACACGCGAACCGAAGGAGCTCGATCGGCTGGCCGGAGCGGAACGTCATCAGGGCGTCTGTCTCTTCGTGAAGCCCGCGGGCATGTTGGGGGAGGGGGCTCTAGACGAGCTGCTCGACCGGCTGAACGAGCCGCCGTTCTTGCTCATTCTGGACGGCGTGCAGGATCCGCATAACTTGGGCGCCTGTCTGCGGACGGCAGATGCAGCAGGGGTCACCGGCGTCATCGTGCCGCGGGATCGGGCCGCGGGGCTTTCGCCGGTCGTGCGGAAGGTAGCCTCGGGAGCAGCCGAGACGGTACCGCTGTTCCAGGTCGTCAATCTCGCCCGGACCCTAAGGCAGCTGAAGGAGCGCAATATCTGGCTCGTGGGCCTGGACGATCAGGCCGAAAACGACCTTTATGCGACCCGGCTCGATGGCCCGCTCGGCTTGGTGCTCGGGGCCGAAGGGCCCGGGCTTCGCCGCCTGACCAAGGAAACCTGCGACGTCCTCACGAAGATTCCCATGTTCGGCACCGTGGAAAGCCTGAACGTGTCGGTGGCCGCGGGGGTGGTGCTGTATGAGGCGGTCCGACAACGGCGGGCTAAAGGCTGAAGGCTAAGCGCGTGTTCGCGCGCCCACTTCCCAAGCCCCACGCCCTGAGCCCAAAGTGGCGCTCCGCGCCCCACTGTCGCCCGTAGCCTCTGGCCGTCGCCTGTAGCCTCGGGAAGCCCTTTCAGCTAGTATGCGCGCCCCCGCCGGGCAACGCCCCGGCGGTTTCGTGTCAACTCCTTGCTGCACCGGCCTTCTCGAACCGGGTGGCATTTCCCATAAGGAGCATCAATGCGTCATTACGAGATTGTCTTTCTGGTCCACCCTGACCAGAGCGAACAAGTTCCGGCCATGCTGGAGCGCTATAAGAGCATGATCGCGGCCGGAAACGGCACGATCCATCGCCTGGAAGACTGGGGCCGTCGCCAGCTTGCCTACCCGATCGCGAAGGTCCACAAGGCGCACTATGTTCTGATGAACATCGAGTGCGATCAGAAAACTCTGAACGAGCTCACCGGCGCGTTCCGTTTCAGCGACGCCGTGCTGCGTCACCTCGTCATCAAGATGGACGGTCCGGTCACCGAGCCTTCGCCGATGGCTAAGTCGAGCGATGAGTCGGCTCGCGTGAGCTTCGAAGACGACGACGAATTGTCGCAATCGGCTTAAGCTTTACCCCCAGAATTCGAGGATTTGAGTCATGGCCCGTTTTTTCCGCCGCCGTAAGTTCTGCCGTTTTACGGCTGAAGGCATCGAGCAGATCGATTACAAGGATCTCGGGATCCTGAAGAGCTACATCACCGAGACCGGCAAGATCGTTCCGAGCCGCATCACCGGCACGAAGTCGCACTATCAGCGCCAGCTCGCGACTGCGATCAAGCGCGCGCGCTACCTAGCGTTGCTGCCGTACACCGATCAGCACTGATTGCGCTCGAGGCCCACGAGAATTAGGTATTCGTCATGGAAATCATCCTGCTACAAAAGGTCGCCAATCTCGGCAACATCGGCGATCGGGTGAAGGTGAAGTCCGGCTACGCGCGCAACTTCCTGCTGCCGAAGGGCAAGGCGACGTTGGCCACGCCGGAAAACATTGCGAAGTTCGAGGCGCAGCGTGCGGAGCTCGAACGCAAAGCTCAGGCCGAATTGGAAAGCGCTCAAGCGCGTGCGAAGCAGATGGAAGGTTTCAAGCTGACGCTGACGGCCAAGGCCGGTGGCGAGGGCAAGTTGTTCGGCTCCATCGGCACCGCCGACATCGCCGAAGGCATGCAGCGGGCCGGTTACGAGGTCGAGCGGTCCGAAGTGCGTTTGCCGAACGGACCGATTCGTGTCGCCGGCGAGCACATCGTGCACTTGCATTTTCACACCGACGTCATCGTCGATCTGCCTGTCATCGTCGTCGGGGAAGAGTAGCCGCACACCACTGAACGCCGATGCCTGAAGCCGATTCAATGGTTTCGATCGCAGGCGGCCGGCGCGCCCGCGACAGGGCAGCGGTGGATGAAGTTCGGGTACCGCCTCATTCCGTCGAGGCGGAACAGGCGGTACTCGGCGGACTCATGCTCGACAATCGCACGTGGGATGCGATTGCCGACCGACTCGTCGCAAACGATTTCTATCGTCGCGACCATCAGCTCATCTTCGAAGGCATTGCCGAGCTCGCCGCACGCGGCGAGCCGTTCGATGCAGTCACGCTGTCCGAGTGGCTCGAGCGCAAGGGACTGGCCGACCAGACCGGCGGGCTCGCCTATCTCGCAAGCCTCGTACGCGACACGCCCAGCGCCGCGAACGTCCGCGCGTATGCGGACATCGTTCGCGAACGTTCGACTTTGCGCCAGCTGATCACGGTCGGCGGCGAGATCGCAGCGAGCGCCTACAACCCGGAAGGG
Organism: Steroidobacteraceae bacterium; assembly: GCA_036563855.1. Classification (GTDB taxonomy): domain Bacteria; phylum Pseudomonadota; class Gammaproteobacteria; order Steroidobacterales; family Steroidobacteraceae; genus Steroidobacter. The sequence goes on from DATCLP010000388.1 coordinate 11,109, forward strand.
CGCGATGCCAGCGACATTCTCGACCAGGCGGAGCGCCGCGTTTTCGAGATCGCTGAAAGCCGCAACAAGTCGAGCTCCGGGTTCATGCCGTTGCGCGACAACCTCGGTGCGGTCATCGATCGGCTCGACATGCTGGCTCAGAACAAGGGCCGGCTGACCGGATTGGCCACAGGATTCACTCGCCTCGATGAAATGACCGCCGGGCTCCAGAAGGGCGATCTGATCGTGATCGCCGGGCGCCCGTCGATGGGCAAGACGACCTTCGCGCTGAACATCGCGGAAAACGCGGCATTCGGGCCGCAAAAGGCCAAGGTGGGCGTGTTCAGCATGGAAATGTCGCGCGAGCAGCTTGCCTTCCGTATGGTTTCCTCGCTCGGTCGCGTCGATCAGACGCATCTGCGTGTGGGCAACGTTGGCGACGAAGAGTGGGCCCGCATCACGGCTGCGATCGAGATGATGAAGAACGCCCACATCTACATCGACGACACGGGCGCGCTGACGCCGACCGAAGTGCGCGCCCGTGCGCGCCGACTGAAGCGCGAGCACGGTCTCGACTTGATCGTCGTCGATTACTTGCAGCTCATGCAGGTGCCGGGTACGAAGGAAAACCGCGCAACGGAGATCTCGGAGATTTCCCGCTCGCTCAAGGCACTCGCCAAGGAGCTCTCCGTGCCGGTGATCGCCCTGTCGCAGCTCAACCGCTCGGTGGAGCAGCGTACGGACAAGAAGCCCGTGATGTCGGACTTGCGCGAGTCGGGCGCCATCGAGCAGGACGCCGATCTCATCATGATGATTTACCGCGAAGAGGTGTACGACAAGAACACCACGCGCAAAGGCATTGCCGACATCATCATCGCCAAGCAGCGTAACGGCGAAATCGGCGAGTTCCCGCTCACCTTCCTCGGCAAGTACACGAAGTTCGAGAATTTCGTCCCCGAATCGGCGTACGAGGACGTCCCGTTTCGGTGATTGCGTGAAAGTTCCCTGCGCGACGATCGACGCTGCGGCGCTGCGCCACAACTTGGCGGCAGTGCGCCGCTATGCGCCTGCTTCGAAGGTCATGGCCATCATCAAGGCGAACGCCTATGGCCATGGGCTCGTGGCTGCGGCGCGGGCGCTCGAAGGCGCCGAGGCTTTCGGTGTCGCGCGCCTCGAAGAGGGACTCGAGCTGCGCGCCGCCGATATCGCAACGCCGATCGTGTTGCTCGAGGGCGTATTCAATATCGAAGAGCTCGAACGAGCGCATCGCGCGGCGCTGCAAATCGTCGTGCACAGTCCCGAGCAAATCGCGATGCTCGAGCGGAGCGGGTTGGGACGCGACTTCGAAATTTGGCTGAAAGTCGATACGGGAATGAACCGGCTCGGCTTTCGTCTGCAAGAGTTCGAGTCGGCTTGGAAACGCTTGCGCGCGCTCGATCCGAAATGCTTGCGTGTGATGACGCATCTGGCTGCAGCAGAGGTGCGCAATGGAGAGGTCACGGCTTCGCAGCTCGCGAAATTTTCGAGCCTTTCGATCGCTTCCGGCGCGGAGCGCAGTGTCGCCAATTCCGCTGGGTTGATCCTCTCGGAGCAAGCGCGAGTGGAGTGGGTGCGCCCCGGTCTGATGTTGTACGGAATCTCGCCGATTCCCGACGTCTCCGCTGCCGAGCTTGGTTTGCGCCCTGCGATGACATTGACGACACAACTCATTGCGATCCGGCACGTGCCGGCTGGCGAAGCGGTGGGGTACAACGGCATCTGGCGCGCCGAGCGCGAAACGCGCGTAGGCATCGCGGCGGTCGGCTATGGCGACGGCTATCCGCGGAATCTGCGCTCGGGCTGTCCGGTGCTGGTCAACGGACACGAAACGCACGTACTAGGACGCGTTTCGATGGATATGACGGCCGTCGATCTGAAAGATTTCGAGGCGAAGGTCGGCGATACCGTGACGCTATGGGGCGAGGGGCTGCCGGTCGAGCGTGTCGCAGCCTTCGCAGACACGATTGCCTATGAGCTGGTTTGCGGTATCAGCCAGCGCGTAGCGGTGAAGTGGAAATAGCGGCATGCTGAGGGCCGCGTGCGCTGCTTCGAATCCTCGAACCCTATTCTTCGAAGAATCCCATCTTCACGCCGGCAAGCAGAATGACGTCGTTGTCGTTGAGCTTGCGGGCTTGCTCACCGATCGGCGTGCCGTTCACGAGCGGATAGTCGTTCGGTTTGCCGCTGTCGACGTGGACGATGAAATAGCCGTCCGAACGCCGCGTGATGGCTGCAACCTGCACGCCTGGCCGACCGAGGGTCGTCAGCGCCTTGGTCAGCTCGAGCTCTCGACCGGCGAACGCGCCGCTCAATACCTGCAGCTTCGCTTTCGGCAGCGCGGTGGCTTGTTCGCCGTTGGGGCCGGTCGGCGCGCCACGCAGACCCGGTCGGATCGCAGTGGTGGCCGCAGAGGCCTTCTTGGCCGCTACGGCAGCCACGGCCGAACCGGGCGTGATGATCATCGTCTTCTCGAATTCGTCCTGCTCGTCGTCTTGGCTTTCGACGAAACGGAGCTGATGGTGACCCACCGTCACCACATCGCCGTGCTGCAACGCATGCTTCTTGATCAGCTTGCCGTTGACATAAGTTCCGTTCGTGCTGTTCAGGTCTTCCAGGAACGAGTCGTTCAGGATGTTGATGATCTGCGAATGGTGGCCGCTGACCGCAGGGTTATCGATGCGGATATCGTTGTCCGGCAGACGACCGATCGTGTAACGCTCCTTGTTCATGTTGTACTCGGCCAGAACCTGACCATCCAGGCTTAGGATCAACCTTGCCATGTCGTTTGCCTCGTCCCAGGAGACCGAACCAGTTAGCCGAACC
>DATCLP010000389.1:0-2071 GCA_036563855.1 Steroidobacteraceae bacterium
TTCGGCGACGGTCCTGACGGGCATTCCCTGTGGCCGTCGTTCACGAACGTGCCGAACGAATTCCTGGAAAGCTACTTCCCCCTGCGCATCGAGATCTACGAAACGATCATCGATTCGGGCGGTGCAGGCAAGTTCCGAGGCGGCAACGGCCTGCGCATCGGGTATCGCTTCCTCGAGCCCGGCGAGATTTCGATTCACGACGATCGCTGGCTCACCTACCCGTGGGGCGTCAACGGCGGCGAGCCGGGACAGCGCGGCAAGAAAACGCTCATCCGCGTCGATGGAACTCGAGAATCGCTGCCCTCCAAGGTCGATCGAATCAAGGTCGAAGCTGGCGACTTGCTGCTGGCCGACACTTGGGGAGGCGGCGGCTGCGGCGACCCGCTCGAGCGCGACATCGAGGCTGTCCGCTTCGACGTCGAGGCAGGATTGGTCAGTATCGAAGGTGCGCGTCGCTATGGGGTCGTCATGAAAGACGAATCGACCGTCGACCTCGAGGCGACACAAGCGTTGCGCAAGGAAATGGCTGCGAAGCGCCCGCCGAAGAAGCTGTTCAATCGAGGCTTCGAGACGATCGAGGAGCTGAAGGCGCGCTGCGAGGCGGAGACTGGTTTGAAGCCGCCGGCTGCACCGAAGTTCGTGAAGGGAGTTGCGCCGCATCTGCCGGCGAACTGAACGGTGTATTCGTTCGGCCAAGTAAATTTCACGCTGCCAACTGGGAATTACGTTGCCGATGAGCACAAGTAACGAAAAGTTCAAGACGGGCCCTCTCGGGAATTTGCGAGTCATCGAGCTCGGAACGCTGCTCGCCGGCCCCTTTTGCGGCCAGTTGCTCGGCGATTTCGGTGCCGAAGTCATCAAGGTGGAACCGCCGGGCCAAGGCGATCCAATGCGCGCCTGGGGCCGCGAGAAGGCAGCAGGGGGCAAGTCGCTGTGGTGGCCGGTCGTCGCTCGCAACAAGAAGGCGATCACGCTCGATCTTCGACAGGCGGAAGGTCAGGAGCTCCTGAAGGCTCTGGTCGCCAAGGCAGATTTCCTGCTCGAGAACTTTCGTCCGGGAACGATGGAGAAGTGGGGGCTCGGATACGACGTTCTGTCGAAGATCAATCCCGGACTGATCATGATTCGCGTGTCAGGGTTCGGCCAAACCGGGCCTTATTCGAAGCAAGCCGGATTCGGCGCGATCGGCGAAGCGATGGGCGGCTTGCGGTATGTGGTCGGTGATCCGTCGACGCCGCCGTCGCGCATGGGCATATCGATCGGCGACTCGCTTGCCGCGACGTTCGCTTGCGTCGGCGCACTGGCGGCACTCAACTATCGCACGCAAACCGGCCGCGGCCAGGTCGTCGACTCGGCGATCTACGAAGCGGTGCTCAACATGATGGAATCGCTCATCACCGAGTACGACAAGACTGGCTACATTCGCGAGCGCACCGGTGCCATTCTGCCTAACGTCGCACCGTCGAACGTCTACAAGACGCGCGACGCGATGGTGCTGATTGCCGCGAACCAGGACACGGTGTTCAGGAGGCTCACCGAAGCGATGGGCCAGCCGGAGCTGGCGCAAGATCCCAAGTACGTCTCGCATGTCGCGCGCGGTGCGCATCAGCGCGAGCTGGACGAGTTGATCGAGCGGTGGACGCAGACGCTCACCACGCGAGAGGTGCTCGACCTGATGGCGAAGCACGGCGTGCCTGCGGGACTGATCTATCGGGCGCCTGACATGTTGCAGGATCCGCACTTCCAGGCTCGCGAGGCCATTTGCGAAGTACCGCATCCCGATTTCGGCACCCTGAAGATGCAGAACGTGGCACCGCGCTTGTCGGAAACTCCAGGTCGCATCCGTTCGCCGAGTCCGCAGCTCGGCGAGCACAACCACGAGATCTATTGCGGCTTGTTGGGGTTGTCGGAAGAGCGATACGCTGAGCTGCGAGAGCGCAAAGTGATCTAGCCGACCGCAGTAATGGCAGATGACGGAGCAGTCGTGACTGAGTCCTTCGATCCCGGCTTCAATCGGCGCTTGGTTCCTGGGCAGCGGCCGGCACTGCTCGTCATCGATTTCGTGCGCGCC
>DATCLP010000390.1:0-2985 GCA_036563855.1 Steroidobacteraceae bacterium
GAGCTGCGGTTTGAAAAGCGTCAGTAGAGATGCGGGCACGGTCGGCGCCAGCACTTTGGCGCAGGCGTCGAGCTCGTCGTGCGCGAAGCCCTGCCAGCCCCAGATTTCATCGCCGATGAACGAGCACGGATAGCCCGCTTCGTGCATGTAATGCAGCGTGCCGAAACCCTCGGCATACCAGCCGAAGTTGTCGTTCGACAGCTCCGACACGTACGCCCAGTCCGAACAGTTGTCGACGAAGCCGTCCGTCGTCGTCGAAATGAACTCCCAAGGCACGCCGAAGCGCGCGGCGAGCGAGCGTGCTATCGAAGCATCCGAGCGCGGTACGTCCTGCGACAATCCCCACGTGACTGCTTTCGCAGGCAGGGTACCGAGTACGCTGCACGTCCCGAGGATCCCGCGCGAGTCCGCACCGCCCGACAACAGAACTTGGAACTTTGGCGCATCGCTCAACAACAGCCGATGGGCCTCCTTGATCGCAGCGAACAGCGCATCTTCGGCGTCGCGCCGATCCTCGAATTTGTCCGCTGCACCGAAGTCGAGCTTCCAGAAGCGACGGACCGACAAGCGCGGCGCGTCGGACCAGTCGATCTCGAGCAACTTGCCGAGCTCGAGCCGCTCGATGCCTGCGAAGAGCGTCTGCCTGCCGATGTTGTAACCGGTCGTGAGGAAGGCGATAACACCATCGAGCGACAGCGTCGGCGTCGCGCCTAGCACGGTTGCGATTGCCTTGACCTCAGGACCGATCGCGACGCGCGAGCCATCCTCGGCGTAGTAAAGCGGATGCGTGCACAAACCGTCCGGGACTACATACAACCGCTGCGTGCGAGTATCGGCAATCGCAACGACGAATGAGCCATCGTAGTCGCAGCACGCATCGACGCCACCGTTCAAATAGTCGCGCAGAATCTCGCTCGCACCGATCGCATGGGGCGAAGGGCGCGCCGCGAATGTATGGCCGTAACGCCATACCTGCACCTCGCGGCCCGCTCCCGCGCTCCACGACTTCGAATCGAAGGACTGCGAGAATCCGGACCAACCGAGCGCAAGCTGCGACGCGATGCCGGCCGCGCCCGTGGCGTGCCACGGCACGTGCGCAAGCTGACGTGTTGCAGCGTGTACGCTTTCGAGAGGATTGCCGCCGATACCAACGACGATGCCAGGCATGCCTTCAGGTCCTCATGCGGTCTTTCCCGCTGCAATCCATCCGTATGGATCCGCCTTGCGCGGCTGCGATTCGACCGCGTGCTGCGCTTGGGCTGTATTCTTCGCATTGACGGCAATGCGCAGCACGAGACCTGCATAGGCCCAATACCACAGCCACGGCGTGTACAAATCGACGAAGAAGGTCGCGACCGATATGCCCACGGTCCCCACTGCAAAGGCGAGTAGCGCAGGTCGATACATCGCAGCCGCATGGCCGACGGCACCGAGCGTCTCGCGTACGACGAGTACCAGCAGCGCAGTACCGCAGGCGAGGCCGACGAGCCCGAGGTTGAACCAGAGATCGAGATAGTAGTTGTGAGGCGCAAACCGGAACGGCATGGTGAAGTACACGTTCCAGCCGAATCCCGTCAGCATCGTGATCGGCGTATCTGCCATCATCGCCACTGCGCTCGACCAGATATCGGTGCGCCCTGAGGACGCCACCGCGATGTCGCTTGCGGTGCTTTCTTCGAACACGCGTCGATAGAGAACGGAGCCATAGAAGGGGATCACCGCGAGCACGGCGACGACCGCGAAGAGCACTCCGCCCGCAGCGATTGCGAGTAATCTCTGCGCAGGCACGTAACGACGCAGGATGAATCCGGCCCACAGACAAGCGACGACGAAGGCCACGAATCCGCCCCGCGAGGCTGTCATGACCAGCGCGATCAGCGTCATCAACAGTCCGACGAACCATGGCAGGCGCCACAGGCTCGATGCGGTGAGCAACGCCGTGGCCAGGCCCGGGATGAACAGCACGTCGAACGCGCCGTCCTGATTGGGCTCGCCCATCATGCCCTGTACGCGATCGACGTCGTCTGCGCCCATTCGTCCCGTTTGCAAGTAACCGAGCCCGTTGAGCACGGCGATCGTGTTCGCCAGCGCGACTGCCAACAGCAGCACCTTCAGAACTGTGTAGGCATTGCGGCTGCTGCGTAGCGCGTAGAAGAACACCAGAAACAGCAGTGCGCGATCGATCCATGTCGCTTTCAGGCGGATCGCGCTGCCGATGACGTTGTAGCGGGGATACTCGACCATGAATGCGGCGACGAGCCACGAAAAAACGGCGTAGCCGATGAGCACCGCGAAGCAATAATGGAGCGCGCGGATCTCGAATCTGAACGAGCCCTGCATCGCGATCTTGAACACGAGCGCGCCGGCGAGCACGTACAGGAGCGCATTCTTTGCGCTTAGGCCCGGGGCAAGGCTCATCGACATGTCGAACACGTCCTGCACGACGAAAAGGACGATGACGACCGTCAACAGCATGCGCATGCCGAGCTCGGATGCCCCGCTCTCCAGCGCAACGTTTCGTGGCAGAACCTCGCTCACGCGATCGCAACTCGTCGTTCGTACGTGTTACTGCAATCCAGCAAGATGCGTACCACGAAACTAGGCGTGCACGATCGGGCCGAGAGGCGCTGCGACAGACGCCTTTGTAGTTTGTGCACGCGGCGATGTCGTTATTACACGGACCGTCAGCTCATCGGGTTCAAGTGTCGTTTGCGGCACGAACCGAGGGAGTATCGACGCCTGTAATCGCCGATACCGGGTCTCGTCGCTCGATGAGCTCCAGGTACCGCGTCGCGATCTCGCGCGCTGAGTACTGGGTGCTCACTGCAGCATGACCGCGTTGGCCGATGGCTGCACATTTGTCGGGATTCCCGAGCAGCTCGTCCAAAGTCGAGCACATGTCTTCGAGGTCGCGGCACCGCCGTCCCAACCCACGCCGCTCGATCAGATTGTCCGGATCGAAGAACGACACGACCGGCACTCGGC
>DATCLP010000391.1:0-2689 GCA_036563855.1 Steroidobacteraceae bacterium
CGTCCAATGCGGACTCTTCGCGAGGGTCTTCAGATTGCCTGCTGAGATCGCTGCGTCTTCGAGCGTATCGATATCGCTCACTCTGAGCGGCTTATCGTTCAACCATGCACCCCGACCCGCTTCTGCGTAAGCGAGCTCTCCGTACACGGGGGCAGATGACACACCGACGATCAACCGTCCACGATGCATCAATGCGATCTGCGTCGAAAACATCGGATACTCGCGCACGAACGCCTTAGTGCCGTCGATCGGATCGACCAGCCACAGGTACTCCGCGTCTAGCGCACTCTTGCCCGTTTCTTCGCCATAGAAGCCGTGCTGCGGAAACTGGCGGCTCAGAATCTCGCGAATGACTTTCTCGGTCTCCACATCGGCTTGCGTGACCGGCGACTTATCCGCCTTGATCGTCACTTCGAGGTTGTGCTGGTAGTAGCGCCGAATCACGTCCGCCGCCGCGCGCGCCGCCTCGAGTGCTGTCACCAAGAAAACAGAATGACCCATAAAGAAATTGAGAATTGAGAATTGAAGAAAGCGGGAACCGAAAGCCTGCTGCTCGATGGCCGCAGCGTACACTCGGATCAGTGGCTGCAGCTAGTCTCTTGATTCAGCGCCTAATTCTCAATTACGCATTCTCCATTCTCAATTGTGCATTGACAGCGTCAATGCGCTTCCCTAACTTGCGCGGCACCGACGGGTGAGCGCATGCCTCGACTGGGCTGCGCGAACGGGAAGCCGGTGAGAGGCTCGAGCCTCAATTCCGGCGCTGCCCCCGCAACGGTAATCGAGTCCAACCTCGCATTTGAGATCCGATCTCGACCACTGCGCTTCTTCGGCGTGGGAAGGTGATGCGAACGAGCGGTTTCACGCTCGCTCGAGAGCCCGGAGACCGGCCTGTCGGCCAGATCGCGGCATTGGCCTGCGGTCGTGCGGCGTCGCGGCGGGCGATGGGCGTACGTGTACTCCACGCCTCCTCTCTCACTGCGCACGCCATTCTGGGACTTTCAGCCATGCGGGCGTGCATGGGGAGGTTGGTTCGATGTTCCGTATCAAGCCGGCGCATGCCGGTCTCGTCTTTGCGTTGAGTCTTACCGCTGCGGGCGCTGCCGAACACAACGACGCAAATGTGCTCGGCACGATGATCGTCACCGCGACACGTTATCCCGTGCCGCTCGACGAAGTTCTACCGGCAAGCATTGTGATCGAGCGCGATGAGCTCGAGCGCAGTCTCTCGCCGGACATCACGGACATTCTTCGATTCCGCACCGGGTTCGAGATCGGCCGTTACGGCGGCCCAGGTCAGACGAGCCCGGTATTCCTGCGCGGTACCGACAGCAATCATGCGCTCGTGCTCGTCGACGGCGTGCGCATCAACCCAGGTACCGTCGGCGGTGCAGCGTTGCAGAACCTGTCGCCGCAGCTCGTCGAACGCATCGAAATCGTGAAAGGCCCGCGCTCGACGCTGTACGGAACGGATGCGATCGGCGGCGTAATCCAGGTGTTCACGCAGGCGAACCATGCGCAGGATTTCAGCGCTTCGGCGAGTTACGGCAGCAACGCGACAATGAACGGCAGCGCGACCGCCGGATGGCGCGGCGAGCGGGCGCGCGTCGGATTCGGCGTCAACTACACCGAAACGGACGGCATTCCGCCACGCATCTCCGATCCGCGCGGAGGTGCCTACGACGAGCTCAGCTTCAATGTCGCCGGTTCGATCGATGTCGGCACCGGATCGCTCGGCGCATCGTTCTGGAGAGCCGAAGGCTCGGTCGATTACATCGGCTTCTCTGCGCGAGATTTCGGCAACGCACACATCACGCAGGACTTCCTCAATGAGGCCGGCGTCGTGCATTACGAATGGCGCCTCGGCTCGTGGCAGTCGCGTTTCGAAGTCGGCCGCATGGTCGACGACATCGACCAGCGGCTCGTGCGCGATTCGCTGGGCTCGTTCGAATCGGGGGATTACTCGACGACGCATCGCACGACGTTCGGTTGGCAGAACGATTTCGATCTGTCCGACTGGCAGCGTCTTTCGGCAGGCATTTCGGTCGCGGACGAAACTGCGCGCAACGAAACCTTCGGCGAGATCGACACGGACGTTACGAATCTCTACGTTCAGGATCGACTCAGCCTCGGCCGCCACGATATCGCGCTCGCATTGGGCTACGTCGATCATGAAACTGCCGGCGGCCACACGACCTGGAATGCGGAGTACGGCCTCGAAATCGCACCGGCGTGGCGGCTGGTGGCGAGCGCGGGAACTGCATTTCGGGCACCGGACGCGACCGATCGCTTCGGGTTCGGCGGCAACATCGATCTCGAACCCGAGCAATCCCGCCACTACGAAATTGCTATCCGACACGCGCTTGCACGCGATCAACGGTTGAGTCTGAGCGCTTTCCAGAACGACATCGACGAACTGATTACCTTCGTGATCACCGATCCGACCACGTTCGATGGGCAGCTCCAGAATCTGGATCGGGCGCGCATTCGCGGCGTCGAGCTTTCGTACGAGATCGTCCGCAACTCATGGCGACTCACTGCCGAGGCGATCTACCAGGATCCGCAAGATCTCGTTCTTCGCGAGCAGCTGCTGCGACGCGCAAAGGAGAACTTCACTCTCAACTATTGGCGGCGTTTCGGTCGGTTCGAGCTCGGCGTGCACCTTCTCGCCGCCGGCGATCGAAAAGAC
>DATCLP010000392.1:0-2519 GCA_036563855.1 Steroidobacteraceae bacterium
CGATTATACAGACGGCGCCTTGCTCGTACAGCCGAAAAACATGCGGTAAGTCCCGCTTGGTTTGTCGGAGGAAATCCGCCCGAAAAGGGGGCGCGGCGACGTCGGTCATCGCGACCTCGAGCACCCATTTGATGCTGCGAGCGTTGATTCGTTTCACGTAAACTAGCCGGCATCGAGCTTGCGGCAGGCGCGCTGCTTCGGTAGGCGTCGTGCGCGTGCGAATTCACACGCAAGCGATCGCGACATGACAACTTAGTAAGGCTGCTTCTGCCCGGAGCGCGATGCGACTCAACAAAATCAAGCTGGCCGGCTTCAAATCCTTCGTCGATCCGACCACCGTCAATCTTCCCAGCAACCTCATCGGGATCGTCGGTCCGAACGGCTGCGGCAAGTCGAACATCATCGATGCCGTTCGCTGGGTCATGGGCGAAATCTCCGCCAAACACTTGCGCGGCGACTCCATGGCCGACGTCGTTTTCAACGGCTCGAGCTCGCGCAAGCCGGTCGGCACGGCTTCAGTGGAGCTCGTCTTCGACAACTCGGATGGGCAACTCTCCGGCCAGTACGCCGGCTTCGCCGAGGTCTCCTTGAAGCGCGTCGTCTCCCGGGACGGCAACTCGGCCTATTTCCTCAACGGCACCCGCTGCCGGCGCAAGGACATCACTCAGCTGTTCCTGGGGACCGGCCTCGGCTCGCGCAGCTACGCGATCATCGAGCAAGGGATGATTTCCCGGGTGATCGAGGCGCGGCCCGAAGAGCTTCGCGGTTTCATCGAGGAGGCGGCAGGCATCTCCAAGTACAAGGAGCGCCGTCGCGAGACGGAGAACCGAATTGCGCATACCAAGGAGAACCTCGAACGCCTCAACGACGTGCGCGAGGAGGTCGACAAGCAACTGAGACATCTGCAGCGCCAAGCTGCGACGGCTCGCCGTTATCAGGCGCTCAAGCAGGACGAGCGCAAGCTGACGGCCGAATTGCTTGCCTTACGGCTCAAGGCGATCGAGCAGGATTCGCAAAGCAAGGAAGGCATCATGCGCGAGCGCGATACGGCGATGCAGGCGGCCATTGCAGACCTGCGCTCGGTCGAGGCTGCCATCGAGTCCGCGCGCCAGGAGTTCACGGATAAGTCGGAGGCCTTGAACGGCGTCCAAGGTCGCTACTATCAAATCGGCGCGGAGATCTCTCGCACCGAACAATCCATCCAGCATGCGCGCGAGCTGCGCCAACGCCAGCGCGAAGAGCTCGAGCAAGCCGAACGCGGTGCGTCCGAAGCGCAGCTCCATTTGACTCGCGACCAAACGCAAATCGACGAGCTCAAGGCCGAGCTCGAACAGCTCGAGCCCGGCCTCGTCGCCGCACGCGAGCGCGAGCGCGCTTCGACGACCGCCCTCGAACAGGCCGAACAGGCCATGCAGGCGTGGCAAGAACGTTGGGAGGAATTCAACCGCGTTTCGCGTGCCGCGAGCGAGCAGACGCAAGTCGAGCGTGCACGTCTCGAACAGCTCGAGCACCAGTTGCAGCGACTGGAGGCGCAACGCGATCGCCTCGCGGCCGAGCTGGGTACGCTCGACACGAAGGAAATCGAAGCGCGCATCGAGGCCTTGCAGATCGAAGAAGAGAGCGTCCGCAATCAAGGCCAATCGGCCGACGAGCAATTGCGCGCCACTGTGGATGAGTTGCAGCAGCTGCGCGAGCGCGAGCGTCAGCTCGTCGCTGCGGCCGATGCGGGCAGGCGCGAGCTCAACGAGTCGCAAGGGCGGTTGATGTCCTTGCAGGCTCTGCAGCAGGCGGCGCTCGGTTTGGTCCAAGGCAAGGTCACGGAATGGCTCGCCGAGAACACGCTCAGCGACCGTCCGCGGCTCGCGCAACAAGTCACGGTCGAGCCGGGCTGGGAGCGCGCCGTCGAAACCGTGCTCGGCTCCTACTTGGAAGCCGTTTCGGTCGATGCCATCGACTCGATTGCGGCCAGACTCGAATCGCTGCAGGTCGGTTCGGTGAGCTTCTTCGCTGAGGGCGGTGCGGCGCCGCAAGTCTCCGATGCGACCCAACTCCTGGCCAAGGTGCAAGGTCCGGCCGCCGTCGCAGCGCTGCTGAACGGCATCGTTGCCGTCGAGACGCTGAGCGAAGCCTTGGCGAAACGTCCCAGCTTGGCACCGGGCGAATCGGTCATCACCCGAGATGGTATCTGGATCGGGCGGGATTGGCTGCGCGTCAGCCGCGACAAGGACGTGCATGCCGGCGTTATCGGCCGCGAGAAGGAAATGCGCGAGCTCCGCGAATCCGTCGAAGCGGCGGAGCAGCAGCTCGCAGCGCTGCAGGCGCAGATTTCCGAGACGCGCGCACGCGTCTCGGATCTGGAACAGCGCCGCGATGTCTTGCAGGCGGACGTCAATCGCCTGCATCGCACGCAGAGCGAATTGAGCGCACAGATCGCATCGCTCAGGGCGAAGGCGGAGCAGCACGCCGAACGGGTGCAAAAGATCGACAGCGAGACGACCGAGATCGCTGCCGAGTACGAG
>DATCLP010000393.1:0-2280 GCA_036563855.1 Steroidobacteraceae bacterium
GGGGACCGCGGAGCGTCAAGCCGTGTTGCTGCAGTCTCGCGAGCGGGAGGCACAGACACGCGCTGCCGAAGCGGAACGCCGCGCTCAAGAGGCGCGCGAGGCGACATTGCGCGCTCAAACCCTCGAGCAGGAGCTTGCGGATCTAAAGGCGAAGAAAACCGATCGCGGCGTCGTGTTGACGTTGGGCGATGTCCTTTTCGAAACCGGCCGCGCCAATCTTCAACCTGGGGCCTATCCGACGATCGATCGGTTGGCGAGCGCATTGAAAGAGGCGCCTGGCCGGACCGTCTTGATCGAAGGCCACACGGACAGCGTCGGCAGTGCGGAATTCAATCAGCGCTTGTCGGAGAACCGCGCGGAATCGGTCCAACGTGCTCTTCTCGAACGAGGCGTGGCATCGAATCAGATCACCACCGTCGGCAAAGGCGAAACGACGCCGATCGCGAGCAACGACAGCGCGGGCGGACGCCAACAGAATCGCCGCGTGGAGATGATTTTCCAGGAGGATAGAGCGATTGCGTCGGATGAGTAGGATAGGAAATGAGGAAAAAGGGAAGAACCCTCGAAGCACTTTATCATCGGCGGAGCTCCGAAGCAGGTTAGTGAAGACACGCGCGAATGCGCGCGTCCCAACTACAGCCTACAGTCTACCGCCTTTACTTCAGTCTTCAGGCTTCCAAAGAAGGGCAACTTGCTGCACCGTGATCTCGCTCTTCTTGGGTTTGACCGCGACGCGTTCGAACGTTACGGATGAGGGATCGTAGCTCGCGCGCAGTCGGTCGATCTCCGCGGCGAAGTCGGCTTCGAGTTCGCGCTGCCGATCGAGCAGCACTTCGAGATTCTGCTCCGCGCGCGCGACATCCTCGCTTTCTCGATTGATCCTTCCTGCGCCGCGGGCCGCGCTGCCGACGCGTCCGACATTCGTAGCGCTCAACTTCTTGCGCCCCAGCAACGCACCGAGGATCGACGTGCCGACCGAAAGTGCTGTACTCACCTTCTGTTCCTTGAGCTGGCTACGTTCGCGTTCGACCCGCTCTTGCGCGCGACGGACTTGGTCCTCGAGCGAAGTCAGCTTCGGCGCAAACTTGCGTCGCAAGCTTTCGATCGCTTCGTCTCGCTTCTCGCGCAGGGTCAATGTGACCTGCGCACGAAATTCGCCCTCGCTCATTCCGACGGCGCTCGTCGTTCCCACGAGCGGGCAGCGCCAGACTTCGAGCGTCGCGTGCTCGTACGCATGCGATGCAAGCCTCTTGCTCCACGCCGCGTAGCTCTGCGCGCGTGAAATGCTCGCAGGGGACTCGGCGTACCGAACATTCTCCGGAGCCGATTTGTCGAGTGCTTGAACGCTCCGATCCAGCGTTTCCGCGTTCGAGAGCGCAAGCTCGCCCTCTGCGTCCAGAGGCACGCAATAGGTGCGGGTTTGCCAGACATCGATGTTCGCGGACTTGTCGACGAAGTGCAGCCGCAGAGTTCCGAGGACGTGGGGCTCTAGCTCCGCGTCCGCGCGTGCATCGAGGTAATACTCGTCGATCCCCGCCGGTACGACCGGCTTCGTGCTGGTCGCAATCTTCTTCGGTTCGGTCGAAGCGGGAGCCGCTAAAGGCTTGCTCGCTGCCGCAGGCGCTTGCAACCGCGCGATCTCGGCGAGCGTCAGCGGTCCACGCAAGTACGACAGAGCCCAGCGTGTTCTGAACAGCACCGGCGCGTCGTCATGGACATTGCGCATCAAGAACACCCGCGACCCGAGATTGGCGAGCAGTCGTTCGAGCTCTTGTTTGTCTGCCCCTCCGCTCGAGCTCAAGAGTCCCTCGATGAGACGCGCCTTGTCGCGCTCTGTTTGCAAGCGGCCGATGAACCACGTGCCGGCGTTCGACAAGCCCTTGTAATCGAGATCGACGGGATTCTGAGTCGCGAGCACCACGCCCAAGCCGAAGGCGCGCGCCTGTTTCATCAACGTAAGCAACGGCTGCTTCGACGGCGGCATGGCCGTCGGCGGGAAGTAGCCGAAGATCTCGTCCATGTAGAGCAATGCCCGCAGACTGGATGTTCCCGATTGACGGCGCATCCACGCGACGACCTCGCCGAGCAGCAGCGTGACGACGAACATGCGTTCGGCGTCGTTGAGATGCGCAATCGAGACGATGGTGATGCGCGGCCTACCGGACGGTGTGTAAAGGAGGCTTTGCACGTCGAGCGGCTCGCCTTCCATCCACGTTGCAAAGCCGGGTGAGGCGAGCAGATTGTTGAGCCGCATCGCGAGCTGCAGCCGCTCCTTCGCCG
>DATCLP010000394.1:0-3254 GCA_036563855.1 Steroidobacteraceae bacterium
GTGCAGTGCGTGGGCGAGGACGTGGACGGTCGCCTTCTCCCACGGGACGAGCTTACCGTTGTACCAAATGTGCTTTGCCGCGGTGATGGGCATGACCTTCGCTCCTGTCGCAACTCGTCGGCTCAAATGGCGGGAATCTTCGGGCGATCGACGATGCGACGCTCGACGCCGGTGCGCTCGGTCGTGACCCGAGTCGACTCGATCCGGTTGATGACCTCCAAATAGGCGTGCGCCGCCGCTTCTATGATGTTCGTGCTCACGCCGACGCCGCGATAGCTGCGGCCGTTGTGCTCGACCGTGAGCAGCGCTTCTCCTTGCGCATCTTCACCGACGGATACGCTGTGAACTTCGAACTTCCGCACGGCGACGTGCGTGCCGGTGGCTGCATCGATCGCTTTGACGACGGCATCCACTGGGCCCTGCGCGCTCATCGTTTGCTCGACTTCGCGTCCGCTCGAGTGGGCAAGCTTGAGCGTGACGGTCGCGCCGTCCGAAGAATCGGTTCGGACCTGCAGCTCGCGCAGCGACCATGGGCCCTCGGCGCCCGATTCTGCGCGCATGACCAGCGCCTCGATATCGCCGTCGAACAATTCCTTCTTGCGGTCCGCAAGCGCTTTGAATTCCTCGAACAAGCGATTGAGCTCGGCTTCATCCACGTCGAAACCGAGCTCTTTCACGCGCTCGCGGAACGCGTGGCGGCCGCTGTGCTTGCCGAGCACGAGATTCGTGCGCGACAGACCGACGTCCTGCGGCCGCATGATTTCGTAAGTGGAGGCATGGCGCAGCATGCCGTGCTGATGGATACCGGATTCGTGCGCAAACGCGTTCTCGCCGACGATCGCTTTGTTACGCGGGATCGGCATGCCGGTAATCTGCGAGACGAGGCGACACGTCGGATAAAGCCGCGTCGTGTTGATATTCGTCGTCAGGCCGAAGAAGTTTTCGCGCGTCTTGATCGCCATCGCGATTTCCTCGAGCGAGCAATTGCCCGCCCGTTCGCCGATGCCGTTGATGGTGCATTCGACCTGGCGTGCACCGGCGCGGACGGCAGCGAGGCTGTTCGCAACCGCCATGCCCAAATCGTCATGGCAATGCACGGACAGCGTGACTTTGTCGATGCCGCGCACGTTCTTCTTCAGGTACGTGAAGACTTCGTGGAACTCTTGAGGAACGGTATAGCCGACCGTGTCCGGGATGTTCACGGTCGCGGCACCTGCCTCGACGACGGCTTCGACGACTTCGGCGAGGAACTCGAGCTCCGTGCGTGAAGCGTCTTCCGGGGAGAACTCGACGTCCTCGCAGAGGCTCCGCGCGAACTTCACGCCTTCGACGGCCGTGCGGATGATTTCCTCCTTCGCCATGTTGAGCTTGTATTGGCGATGGATCGCACTCGTTGCGAGAAAGACGTGGATGCGCGGTCTAGCGGCGTCCTTGAGAGCCTTCCAAGCTTGTTCGATGTCTTCGCGGTTACAGCGCGCGAGCCCCGCGATGATCGGGCCTTGGACTTCCTTGGCGATCGCATTGACGGACTCCCAATCGCCCCGCGAGGCGATCGGGAAGCCAGCTTCGATGATGTCCACGCCCAGCTCGGCCAGCGCCTTCGCCACGCGCAGCTTTTCGGGCTGCGTCATGCTGCAGCCGGGCGCTTGCTCGCCGTCGCGCAGAGTCGTGTCGAATATCAGAACGCGATTCGGATCCGAGGTGGCCATCGTGGGTTCCTTTCGGGCGAATTATGCCCGTTCTTCCTGAAGCCAAGGCATGCGTGCGCGGAGCTTCGCGCCGACCTTCTCGATCTGATGCCGCAGATCCTTGTTGAGGAGCTGCTGATACTTTTTCCGACCGCGCCGGTTCTCGGCGATCCACTGACGCGCGAACTTACCACTTTGGATTTCCTTCAGGATCTTGCGCATTTCGCGCTTGGTCGCGGCATTGACGACGCGTGGGCCGCGCGTGAGATCGCCGTACTTAGCCGTCTCGGAAATGAACTGGTGCATCTTGGCGAGCCCGCCCTCGTGGAGCAGGTCCACGATCAGCTTCAGCTCATGTAAGCACTCGTAGTAAGCGACCTCCGGCTGATAGCCGGCCTCCACGAGCGTCTCGAAACCCTTGACGACCAGCTCCGTCGCGCCGCCGCAGAGTACCGCCTGCTCGCCGAACAGATCGGTCTCCGTCTCCTCCGCGAACGTCGTCGTCAGCACACCGCCGCGCGTGGCGCCGATGCCGTCTGCATAGGCGAGGGCTTTGTCTTTCGCTTTGCGGGAGGGGTTTTGGTAGATGGCCATCAGGGCCGGTACGCCGCGGCCTTGCTGGTATTGACGTCGGACGAGACCGCCCGGACCTTTCGGAGCGATCAGTACGACATCGAGATCCTTGCGCGGCTTGATCTGGCCGAAGTGAACGTTGAAGCCGTGCGCGAAAAGGAGCGTCGCGCCCTTCTTGATGTTGCCGATCACCTGCTTGTACAGATCTTTCTGCGTGAGATCCGGCGTGAGCATCGCAATGAGCTCGGCGCCTTTGACTGCCTCGGCGGGCTCGGCAACTTTCAAGCCGTCCTTTTTCGCCTTGACCCAGCTCTCGCCGTTCTTGCGCACACCTACGATGACGTCATAGCCGCTGTCTTTGAGATTCAGTGCATGAGCCCGACCTTGGCTGCCATAACCGAGGATGGCAATGCGTGCGCCCTTCAGGGCCTTCTTGTTGACGTCCTTCTGCGAATAGATCTGCATGTGCGCTCCTAACGCGTTCTGAAAATGAAAGAACCCCGCCTCGGGCCTGCCGCTGCGGGGTTCGCTTATCTTCGACTTCGTTGCCTTGCCCGACGTTATTCAGACGCTGATCCCGCACCCGCGTTTGCAATCAGGTCAGCGACCCGTACGCGCCCATTCACCACGAGATCGGCACGTACCGCAACGGCAACGAACATCGATGGGAAAGCGAGATGGTCTGAAAAATCAGGCAGATACCAGCACACGGTCCGGAATCTTGTCAACCCCTGAAGCGGCGGGCAGGCCGTGACAAACCATGAGGCAAGCATCGTCGGCTGCGACGGTCGTCATTTGCGACATGCATCGAAACGTGCGGCGCGATACGCTGCGCGCGCCGCGACCGCGGCAAGACCGCACCAAACTTGCGAATCCGACCCATGTTGTTCACCGACACGAACGTCGACTCGACGCCGATTCATCTCGTTTACGAGGAAGACTTGGAGGGCTGGCTCGCAGAGCGAGACACCTCGATACGCAACTGGGTGGCCG
>DATCLP010000395.1:0-3688 GCA_036563855.1 Steroidobacteraceae bacterium
CCTTAATCCCTTAGAGCCGCTCTCTCATGATTCGTAGTATGACGGGCTTCGCAAGACGCGAGCGCCAAGGCGCGTTCGGGACGTTGGTCTGCGAGCTGCGCACCGTCAATCACCGCTATCTGGAAATTTCCTTGCGGCTGCCCGAGGAGCTCAAAGCGCTCGACAACGAAGTGCGCCAAGTCATCAGCACGTCCCTTCGCCGAGGGAAGGTAGACGTTAGCTTCAACCTGAAAGCTGCCGCAGGCGCACAGCGCCAGCTCGAGATCGATACGGCGCTGCTCGACGAAGTGCTTGCGCGCGTCGATCAGGTTCGTGCTCGCATGAACATCAGCGCTCCGGTGAATCCGCTCGACCTTTTGCGCTGGCCCGGCGTCGTGCGCGAGGCCGAAGCCGATGCAGCGCCGCTGATGGCAGCTGCGCTGGAAGTCTTGCGCGAAGCGCTCGTCGAGCTCAACGAAATGCGCGCACGCGAAGGACAGCGCATTCGCGAGCTGCTTGCGTCACGCTGCGCGTCCATGCGGACACTGGTTCAGGCAGTCAAAGCGCGATTGCCGGAAATCTCGCAGCGGCTGCGCGAACGCATTACCGAGCGCATCGCCCAGCTCGGCATCACGCCCGATGCCGAACGACTCGAGCAGGAGCTCGTCTTGTATGCACACAAAATGGACGTCGACGAGGAGCTCGATCGGCTCAACGGCCATCTCGATGAAGTGCTCACCGTGCTCGATTCGTCCGAGCCCGCCGGGCGCCGGCTGGATTTCCTGATGCAGGGGCTCAACCGCGAAGCGAACACGCTTTCGTCGAAATCGCAGGATGTCGAGACGACGCGCGCTGCCGTGGACATGAAGGTCATGATCGAGCAGATGCGCGAGCAAGTGCAGAACGTGGAGTGACGGAGAACGGGACGGCGTTGGGGAGATGGTCGACGATCGCACAACCAAGCGCGGAAAGCTGTTCGTCGTGGCTGCTCCGTCGGGAGCCGGCAAGACCTCGCTCGTGCGCGCGCTGATGCAACGAATACCCGAGCTCAAGTTCTCGATCTCGTACACGACACGACCGAAACGCGAAAACGAGCAGCACGGACGCGACTACTTCTTCGTCGAGAAGACGGAGTTCGAGCGAATGATCGCTGCGGGCGAGTTCCTCGAGCACGCGAACGTCTACGGCAACTTCTATGGAACTTCGCGCAGACAGGTCGATTCGATGCTGGAAGCCGGCAGCAACGTCTTGCTCGAGATCGACTGGCAGGGCGCGCAGCAGATTACACGCTCGATGCCCGAGCGGCGCGCGATCTTCATCCTTCCTCCATCCCGCTCCGCGCTCGAAGCGCGACTGCGCGGCCGCGGGACGGACAGCGAGGAAGTGATCGCACGTCGTCTGCAGGCTTCGATCGCCGACCTATCGCATTGGAACGAATTCGACTACGTCGTCATCAACGACGACTTCGAACAGGCGACCGATGACCTGGAAGCCATCGTTCGCGGCCACGGAGAGCATCTGCGCCGCGACCGTCCGGAAGTTGCGCAGCTCATGCGACAGTTGCTGAGTTAGCTTTGTTGGTTCGCGTGTTCGAAGCGCGTTCATGACGGGTTCATGCCGCCCGTGCTCTGCTCATGATGCGCTTGTTGCGTTCGAGGTGACCCGATGAAACATACCGCTCTTTCCGCATTGCTCGCCTGTGCGTTTCTTGCAAGCGGGGCGCTGGCCGCCGAAGCCGACCGGCCGCGCACCGTCACCGTTTCCGGTCAGGGCGAAGTTCGTGCCGAACCCGATCGCGCTTTCGTTACCTTGGGCGTGGAGGCGCGTAAGCCGAAGCTGGAGGATGCCCGCGCGGAAGTGAGCCGCACCGTCGATGCCGTGTTGAAGCTCACGCGCGAAATGAAGATCGATCAGAAACTCGTCAACGCCACGCGCATCAACGTACAGCCCGAGTACAACTGGGATACCAATGCGCGCGAGCGCACGCTCATCGGCTACTACGTTTCCCGCCAGATCGAGATCGAGCTGCGGGATCTGGAGAAACTGGGCCAGTTGCTCGAGCGGGCGACCGACTTGGGCGTCAATCAGATCGGCTCGCCGCTGCTCGATTCGACCAAACGGCGGGAGCTCGAACGCGAAGCGCTTGCGAAGGCTGTGGAAGATGCCCGCGCCAATGCCGAAGTCGTGGCAAGAGCCGCCGGCGCCAAATTGGGCGCCGCGCGTACGATTTCGGCGACGTCCGGCTACGTGCCGCCCAGCCCAGTGCGCATGAAGGTCGCCGCCGTGGCAATGGAGGCGAGCGATGCTGCGCAAACCTACCAGCGCGCGGAAATGACGTTCACCGGCAACGTGCAGGTTGAATACGATCTGGTCATCGGCTCACCATAGCGGTGGACGCGTTGCGTGCGCCGCACGCGAACGCTCTGCCAGCGAGGTGGCCGCCATGAAGCGTCGGATATTGTTGACGTGCGCGCTCGGAGCATCGATCACGAGCGCGCTCGCGATCGAAGCGCCTCAGCCTTCTACAACCGATCCGGCTCCGGAGGTTCAGAGCCAGGACCCTTCGGTCGTGCCGAACGACGAGACGCAGTTCTACCGAGTGCTGCAGCGCTCTGCGCATCACCGGAACTTGGTGGGCTTGAAGATCTCTCCCGCGGTGACCGACATGCTCGCCAGCGGCGATATCGCCGGAGCGATTGTCGCGTTGAGCGCACAATCCTCCTCCGGAAACAACGACGCCAACATTGCGCTCGTGCGGATTCAGCATTGGTGCAACCGATTCGCAATGGCGCGGGTGCCGGATGCCCAAACGCAGATCACGAAGCTTCCGGCGCGCCTCGCGCCCGAGCGTGCGGCGCGCGCAGCGGGCGTCATCATTGCCGAAGAAAAGTATCGCCAAGTTGCGCGCGACAGTTGCGCGCGCGCGCAATTCGACTACGTCGGCATCGAAACGCGGCTGCGCGAAGCCGCGGAGAAGGGAGATGCTGCGAGCCTCACCGAGCTATCGGTGTTCACACGCGATGCGGTACGCAGACAGGAAATGCTGCAAGCCGCCGCAGATAAGGGTTTTGCGCCTGCGCAGTATGCGCTCGCGACATCGCGCTTGATCGCCGTACAGCGCGGCGACACGACGGAGAACGTCGCCTCCATCCGTTTGCTTTTGAAACAGGCCGGCCGCTCGCTCAACAAGGCCAAGGTCGATCTCGCCAATTGCATGGCGATCGGCTGCGACGGTCACCCTGCGGATACCGCGGCCGCCACGCAATTCGGCATCGATGCAGCCCGGGATGGCGAACCCGGTGCGTTCATATCGATGGCGCGCATGTCCTGGGGAATGCGCATGGATCGCGCTCAGCTGTTGGCGTGGCAGTATTTCGGCGATCGCTTGAGCGAAGCGGGCTGCGTAGGCGAAGGGTACGTCGCTGCAACCGTGATGTTCGACCAAACGATCAAGACACTCGAGCGACAGTTCCCCACGGCCGTCGAGCGCGCGCGCTCGCTGGCGGAGACCCTTTGGCGGGATCATGGGGAACGTGCGATGCGCGAGCAAGGGTGCTCGCCGCCACGCGATCGACTACCTGCGGGCGCGCGGTAGTTTTGAAATAGGTTCTAGGCGGCGACTCGATCGACGAGCAGGACCGTTCCATCGACGCCGGTCACACGCGCTTTCGCACCCGGCGGCAAATTCGGTCCGCGCACGGCCCACTCG
>DATCLP010000396.1:0-3384 GCA_036563855.1 Steroidobacteraceae bacterium
CGGTAGGACCCGTGAATCTCGGGCTGTTCGCGCTCGCGGGCGAACAACGCAGCGCCGCGGGCTTCGCGGGGACGTCGAGCGGCACACGCGATACGGACAAGCGAATCATCGGCATCGATGCGTCAGGCAGTATCGGCAGCAAGACACATTGGTACGCACAAGCGCTTTGGAATTCTTGGGACGAATTCCTCGATGCGACGCCGGGAGTGGATTACGAGTGGTTCGGCGGCTTCGCCGGCATCGACTACATTCCGAACGACCGGTGGGCGTTCTCCCTTCTGTACAACTACGCCGACGACGGCGATTTCGACGGCACGCAAACGATCTTCGAGGGCATCAAGATCAACTCGGTCGCCTTCGGCGCGTCTTACTACTTCATGCGTAATCTGAAGGCCGTGATCGAAGTGAACGTCGACCTACTGAGCGAGGACCGCGGCGGTCCGCCGTTCGTCGGTCACCAAACGAAGGAGCACTACGTTCTGGTTGGGTTCGATGCGGCGTACTAGCTACGCGCAATTGAGAATTGAGTTGGAGCCGCTGCGCCTTCGGCCAAGTCAATAGTTGATAGGGAGACGTTTGGGCGAAGCAGTCGACTGCGCGAAGCGCAGCTTTTGCCATCAACAGTCAACTATCGACCGTCAACTGACGCAGCAGTGCTGCGTCGAGGGAGGGTTCCTCCGGCAACCTAATCCCGAATATCTCCGTGAGCGCTCTCCGCAGCTCCTCGACGGATTCGAGTCGGGTTCGGGTGGTTTGGCCGGCGAGCTCATGGATGGCGAGCTCGGCGCCGCGCAGCGTGTATCTGCGGCCAGGTACGGGGCGTGCAACGCCGAGGCGGTTGACGAAGTGGGATTCGGGGAAGGTCGAGACGTACCAGTTCGCCATGGCGTAGTCGGCGGGGAACTGCGGTTGCAGGTCGAACCGATACATCGGGCGCCACGTCGACTCGGTGAGCGCTTCCAACACATACGTCTCCCCTTCCGCGACGAGCCGCATCGGTTCGTGATTGGTTTCTTGCACGATGCCTGTCTGCAGTCGCAGCGGTGACGTCGGCGTCAACGAGCCGAAACCCACATCGACGATGTACGACTCGCCGCCAATGCGCACGCACGTGAGGCTGTGTGTTCTCGGCAGGATCGTGTCCGGCGGCGAGTTCCACATCACTCGCGCACCCAGGGGGATCACGTCGAATCCTATTTTGCGCAACACGAGCTGCATCAGCCCGTTGTGCTCGAAGCAGTAGCCGCCGCGGCCTTCGACGATCAGTTTCTGTTGGAGCGATGCGGGATCCAACTTCACGCGACGTCCAGTCAGCGGATCGAGATTCTCGAAAGCAATGGCCTCCGCGTGCAGCCGCTGCAGCTCGCTCAGCGTTTCGAGATCGGCACGCGGATTGCCGCGGTAGCCGATGCGGGAGAAGTAGAGGTCGAGGTCGATCGAGTCGGTCATGCAGGGCCTGGGGCGCAGGGCTCGGAGCTCGGGGCTCGGAGCTCGGGACTAGACAGGCAACAGCAAGAGGCGCGCCGGCGCTCGCCAGCAATTCGGCGGCCCCGCGCTCCTACGGCTTGCCGCCTACAGTCTACCGCCTTTGTGAAGGTCTCTGGACTATGGCCAGAAGTGCACGCGATTGCGCGCTTCTACCTACAGCCTACAGTCCACAGCTATGACCTGTTCTTTTGGTCGATCACTACCAGTGCAATCCCGCCGAGAATTGCCACAGTCGCGAGAACGAGTCGAAGCGTGAGCTGTTCGTCCAGCAGCCATATACCGGCGAATGCGGCAAGTGCGGGCACGAGCAATTGGACTGTCGCTGCACTCGTGGCCGTAAGCCCTGGCAACGCGGCATACCAAATCGCATAACCGATGCCCGACGCCAGCACGCCGGAGGCAATTGCGTACAGAACGCCGAGCTTGTCGAGCTGCGCAATCGGAAGCGCGACAACGCTGGCCGCGATCGCGAACGGTACGGCGTGAACGAAATTTCCCGCCGTCTCGGCTGTGGCATTGTTCGAACCGGAGCCGCGTAACGAATAACAGCCCCACGCAACACCTGCCGCAAGCATCAAGAGTGCACCCAACACCGGCGGCGCGGTCACCCCAGGTAACAGCAACGTGATCAGGCCCGCAATCGCAGCGACCATTCCGATTGCGCGCCGTGACGTGAAACGCTCACCGCGCATCCAGCCGTAGCCGATCATCGTAGCCTGCACGGCGCCGAACAACAGCAAGGCACCGGTAGCAACGGAAAGCGACTCGTAAGCAAACGAGAACGCAATTGCATAGACGAACAGGGCAAGCGCCGACAACCAGCGGCCGTGTTGGCGAATACTTGCGCCGCGTAATACGACGAGCAGCGACAACACGATCGCGCCCGATGAGATGCGAACCGTCGTGAATGTAGCCGGATCGATCGACGTCTCGAGAAGTGCTATTCGGCAAAGCACCGAGTTGGCGGCGAATGCGAGCATCGCCAGGCAGGTCAAGAACAAGGCGCGGGCCATGCAGTGCTTCCGTACCGGGACTGCGCTATGCAGAGGGTCGACGAATCCGTCGCGTCACGGATTGCGCCAAGACGCGCGCCTCGGACAGCCCGAGTGTGTAAGCCGCCAAGAAATAGGCTGTCCCGAATGCACCTGCGACGACGAGCGCCGCAACCAATGGATATAGACCTTTCGCGAAGATATCGACGAGATACCCGACGCCCGCAGCAATCAGCGCGGCCACAAATGTTTTGGCGTAGTAGCGCGCGCCGGCGGCCATCGTGCCCATCGCGCGCGACAGCTTGGAACGCAGCAGCATCCATTCCAGCCATGCCCCAACCGATGCCCCTAGAGCAAGTCCGACCGGACCGAGAGGAATCTCGCCAATTCGAAACGCCGCAAACGCACCGCCCGGAATCGTGAGCGTGCCGAGCGTGACCGGCTCGAACTGAATCATCAGTAATGCGCCGGCGATGGCAGAAATCGACACGCGCAGCGTTGCGACGCGCGCTGGCGTCTTCGTGTCGCGCAACGCGAAGAAGCCCGACTGATAGATGCGGGTCGTCGTCGAAGCCAGGAGACCCGCGCTGTATGCGGCCAGCGTCAACCAAACCACGGTGACGTTCGCCGGCCCGAACTCGCCCTCCTGGTAGAGACCTGCGACGAGCACGTCGCCGAGCGCAACGAATGCGACAAAGCTCGGCACGACGTAGAACGCGACGCGTCGAATCGCCGCGATCATACGTTCGCGCAACGCTTGCGCAGCGCCTTCGCGCTCGCGCGCGAGCTCCGGCAATTCCGCCGCCGCGACGCTCATGCCGAACAAACTGATCGGCAGGATGTAGAGCGTCTGCGCATAGCGCAAATGTGCAACGGCACCGATCGCCAACAGGCTCGCCAGCAC
>DATCLP010000397.1:0-4401 GCA_036563855.1 Steroidobacteraceae bacterium
CTCGTACGCCGCTCGAGAATCTTCGCGCCGAAGTTCGTGTTGACGATCTGACGGATGCGCTCCTCGGCCGCCACCACGTCTTCGGCAAGCGCTCTTGTCGTGTACGCCGGAGTCGCGCGCGGTACGGACGCGAGCTGCGGACCGTCCTTGCGGAGATCGACGCGAACGTGCATCGAGAGTCCGATACGCAGCGGATGTTCCTGGAGCTGGTCTGGATTCAGCCGAATGCGTACCGGCACGCGTTGCACGACTTTGATCCAATTGCCGCTCGCGTTCTGCGGCGGCAGGAGTGCAAATGCGGCGCCTGTGCCGACGCCGAGCCCGGCGACCTCTCCTTCATAAGTGACGCTGCGACCGTAGATGTCTGCAGTGACGCGCGCCTTTTGTCCGATGCGCATGCGTCGAAGCTGGATTTCCTTGAAGTTCGCATCCACCCACAACTCTTCGAGCGGCACGATCGCCATCAGGGCGGCGCCGGGCTCCACGTGTTGTCCGACTTGCACGACGCGCTTCGCGACATGACCGGAAATCGGCGCGCGCAACGTCGTGCGTTGCAGAGCGAGGTAGGCGTCCTTGAGCTTCGCGGAAGCGCGTGCGACGGACGGATGATCTGCGACCGTTGTACCGTCGATGCGCGCATTCATGGCGGCCAGAGCTTCGGCAGCTGCGCGCACCGCCGCTTCTGCGGCTTTGAGCTCATCTTGCGCGTGTTCGAGCTCTTCGCGCGGAACGAGTCCTCGTGCGCTCAACCCTTTGCGGCGCTCGACATCGGCGCGCGCCCGATCCAGCTCTGCTTGGCGGACTGCAAGCTGCGCCATTAACTGATCGCGCGTCGCGAACATCACGCGCACGTCGCGCACGGCCTGCGCAAGCTCCGCTTCGGCTTGCTCGAGCGCGATGCGCTTATCGGCAGCATCGAGCTCGACCAACACCTGCCCCGCTTTCACGAAATCCGTTTCGTCGGCATGGATGCTGAGAACGGTTCCGGCAACCTGCGGCATGACCTGAACGAGATTGCCGGCAACGTACGCGTCCTCCGTCGATTCGCTGTCGCGGGCGAGCACGTAGGCGTAAACGCCATAACTTGCAAGGAGCAGGACGCATACCAGCGTCAGCGCGATCAGCGCGGGTTTGCGCTGGAAACGAGGCGATGACTCAGAGATCTGCGCCATAAGCCGCCTCCAGGTTCGCGCGCATTTGCTTGAGCTGTTCACCCAAGGCCTGAATTTCGTCCGCGCTCATACCCGCGGTGAGATGGTTCAGCACGCGGATCACGATGTCGCGCAGCTTCGGATAGAGCTTTCGGCCTGCGGGCGTCAGTCTCAGCCGAACGATACGACGGTCCTCCGACGACGGCTCCCGCGCGATCACGCCCTTGCGCTCGAGCCGGGTGAGCATGCGCGTCATCGATCCGGTGTCGTAGTTCAACCGGCGGCAGAGGTCGGCTGCCGTAGGCGTTTCACCGGCGGCCACGAAACGCAAAATGGTCCATTGCGCGGCCGTAAAGCCGAGCTTGCTCATCTCGATGTCGATCGCCTTGAAGATGCGCGTGCGCAGCGCTGCGATCAGAAAGCCGACGCTGTCGTCGGCGCTGTAGGTTTCGGGCGTGTAGTACCCCGGGATGGGCGCCGGAGGCGCACGCAGCGCCCCGGCTTTGGGTTTTGCTGCCATGGCAGCGAATATTGCTGCCGAGGCAGTAATCGGTCAATCAGCCGGCGGCAAGGTCTTATGAGGCTTGGGGCCCGGGGCTTGCCGAGCTGGCTACGGGCGGCGGGCTACAGGCGACGGTGAGAAAGCCGCGAATGTCTGGGAGAACGCTTGGGTTCTCGTCAGTGCCGGGATGGAGGCGTCGGCCGGAATTGAACCGGCGTACGCGGTTTTGCAGACCGCTGCGTAACCACTCCGCCACGACGCCTTGAGGCCTTCATAAACGCAAAACCCCGAAGGTGCCCCCTCGGGGTCCGCGTTGAAAACTTGGAGCGGGAAACGAGGCTCGAACTCGCGACCTCAACCTTGGCAAGGTTGCGCTCTACCAACTGAGCTATTCCCGCATCTTTCGAGGGCGGCGATTTTCATGGCCCGACCAAGGGCTGTCAAGGCACGACCTAGCGAGACCTCGACTCCATCAAATCCGGCCACGCCGCCTTTAAGTAAACGACCATGGACCAGAGCGTCAATGCTGCCGCCGCAACCAGGCAATAAACGCCGATCTCGAACGCAGGAATGAACCATACGTCGCTGCGAAACAGCATCAATGACAATCCGGTCATCTGAAAGATCGTCTTCAGTTTACCGATGCTCGAGACGGCGACCTTACCGCGCGCCCCGATTTCGCCCATCCACTCGCGCAGCGCCGAGATCGTGATCTCTCGCCCGACGATGACGGCCGCTGTAATTGTAATGAGGGCTTGCGGCTGGAACTCAATCAGTCGTAGCGGCGGCGATTCGTGACTGACGAGCAAGATCAACGCCGTAGCGACCATGAGCTTGTCGGCTACGGGATCCAGGAACGCACCCAACGCCGAGGTCTGGCCGAGCTTGCGTGCGAGATAGCCGTCGAGAGAGTCCGTCAGAGCGGCCAGGATGAACACGATCGCAGCGGTCGGATTCGACCAGCCGAACGGCAGATAGAAAAGGACGACGACCAGCGGAATCATCACGATTCGCGCCAGCGTCAGAACGTTCGCGATCGGAAACCTCACCACTCAGCGGCCCTGTTGGATCTCATCCGCCCGCGTGCAGCGTATCGTAGATCGATTGCGCCAACTTTCGGCTGATTCCACGGACTTTCTCCAAGTCCTCGACGCCTGCACGTGCCACACCCTGCAAACCGCCGAACTGACGCAACAGCTCGCGGCGCTTGCGCGGCCCGAGCCCGGGAACGGTTTCGAGCACGGACTCCCTGCGTGCTTTTGCGCGTCGCTGGCGATGGCCTGTGATGGCAAATCGATGCGCCTCGTCGCGGATTCTTTGAATCAAATGCAAGGCGGGTGAATCGGGAGGCAGTATAGTGGGGCTCTCCTGCCCGACCAAGAACAGTCGCTCCTGACCCGGCCGCCGATCGGCGCCTTTCGCGACGCCGACGACGCACACGCCTTCGATCTCGAGCTCGCGCAGCACGCGCACCGCTTCGGCAAGCTGCAACGGTCCTCCGTCGATCAGGAGCAGATCGGGTAGCGGCACCTCCCCTTTCTTGATCCGCGCATAGCGGCGCGTCAGCGCCTGGCGCATCGCTCCGTAGTCGTCGCCCGGGGTGACACCTTCGATGTTGAAACGACGATAGTCGGTCTTGATCGGGCCTTCCGGTCCGAATACGACGCACGAAGCCACGGTCCGCTCGCCCATCGTGTGACTGATGTCGAAACACTCGATTCGCGCGGGCGGATTCGGCAAATGAAAAGCGGCGGCGATGCCTTCGAGCTGCTCTTGGGTCGTCGCCTGCGTCGCTCGCCGCATCTGCAGGCCGAGCTGAGCGTTCGTGCGCGCCATTTCGAGCCATCGCGCCCGCACGCCGCGTACGGTGTGACGGATCCGCACAGTCCTGCCCATCTTCTCGGTGAGCGTCGCCTCGATCAGATCGGCATCTTCGATCGGCTCGCTGATCAGGATCTCCGCGGGCGCTTCGCGCCCTAGGTAGTACTGGCTCAAGAAACCAGACAGCAGCTCGCCTGCTTCTGCCAAGCCGGCCTTCGGGAAGAAGTTATTGCTGCCCAAATTGCGTCCGCCGCGGACGAACACGATCGAAACGCAGTGCTCGCTGCCCGCCGTCGCAAGCGCGACCGCATCGATGTCGTGTTCCGTGTTGCCGGTGACGGCCTGGCTCGAGTGTATCGCCTTGATGCCGTTGATCTGATCGCGTAGCCGCGCCGCGCGCTCGAATTCGAGCGCGGCCGCCGCCCGCTCCATGCGCTCACCGAGATCTTTGAGGAGTTCCTCGCCTCGCCCTTCCAGGACTTTGATCGCATCCGCCACATCCTGTGCATAGTCTTCCTTGGAAATCAGGCCGACGCACGGACCGGAGCAGCGTTTGATTTGATACTGCAGGCACGGGCGCGAGCGATTCGCAAAGAAGGTGTCCGTGCATGGACGAATGAGGAAAAGCTTCTGCAGCAAGAGCACCGTCTCGCGCGTTGCGCGCGCGTTGGGGTACGGACCGAAGAAGCGCCCGGGAAGATTGCGCGGACCGCGATAGAAGCTGAATCGCGGAAAATCGTGGTCCGTGGAGACATACAGATACGGAAAGCTCTTGTCGTCGCGCAGCGCAACGTTGTAGCGCGGTTTGTAGCGTTTGATCAGGTTGTATTCGAGCAGTAACGCTTCGGTTTCCGAAGACGTCACCGTGACCTCGATGTTCGCGATCTGCGAGACCATGGCCATGGTCTTCGCCGACTGCGCCTTGCC
>DATCLP010000398.1:0-1685 GCA_036563855.1 Steroidobacteraceae bacterium
ATTTCTTGCGGCGTACCTTGCGCAACGACCTGCCCCCCGTGTACGCCCGCGCCAGGACCGAGGTCGACGATGTGATCCGCGTGCTTGATCGCGTCTTCGTCGTGCTCGACGACGATCACCGTATTGCCGAGATCGCGAAGGCGGTCGAGCGTTCGCAGCAGGCGTTCGTTATCGCGCTGATGCAGCCCGATCGAGGGTTCATCGAGGATGTACATGACACCGACCAGGCCGGAGCCGATTTGGCTGGCAAGTCGAATGCGCTGCGCTTCGCCGCCCGAAAGCGTCTCGGCGCTACGATCGAGCGTCAGATACTCGAGACCGACGTCGCACAGGAACCGCAAACGGTCGGCCGTTTCCTTGACGATCTTCGCCGCAATCTCGCCGCGCCAGCCTTCGAGTTTCAATTCATTGCAAAAGGCAAGTGCGTCGCCGACGGCCATGCTCGTGATCTCGGGGAGGCTCCGATTGGCGACGAACACATTACGGGCAGCCCGATTCAATCGCGTTCCGTTGCATTCCGGGCAGGGCTGGTTGCTCAAGTATTTGGCCAACTCCTCGCGCACGGCCAGCGACTCGGTTTCGCGATAACGGCGCTCGAGGTTGGGAATGACGCCTTCCCAGCGATGCGAGCGCTTCTGCGTATTGCCTCTCGCGTCGGTGTACTTGAACTCGATGCGGTCGTCGCCGCTGCCGTAGAGAACGATTTTCTTTTGTTTCGCGCTCAAGGAGTCCCAAGGCGCTTCGATATCGATCTTGTACGCCTTCGCGAGCGACTGCAGGAGTTGGAAGTAGTACGGGTTGCGGCGATCCCAGCCGCGGATTGCGCCGTCGGCAAGCGACAAGTGGCCGTGGTGCACGACGCGCGCCGGATCGAAGAATTGCTGCACGCCGAGACCGGAGCACTTTGTGCAGGCGCCGGCCGGGTTGTTGAACGAGAACAGGCGCGGCTCGAGCTCGGCGAGACTGTAACCGCAGATCGTGCAGGCGAACCGGTCCGAGAACACGAGCTCTTCGCGTTGCGGCTCATCCATGAACGCGACGCGCGCCGTGCCGTTCGAAAGGCGCAAGGCGGTTTCGAACGATTCGGCCAAGCGCTGTGCGATGTCGGGCCGCACTTTGACGCGATCGACGACGGCTTCGATCGTGTGCTTGCGTTTCGGATCGAGCTTCGGAGGCGCATCGAGCTCGACGACATGTCCGTCGATCCTCGCGCGAACGAAGCCTTGGCCCCGCAGCTCCTCGATGATGTGCGCATGTTCGCCTTTGCGCTCGTCGACGAGCGGCGCGAGCAGCAGGAGCGGCGTTCCGTCAGGGATGCGCAAGACCTGGTCGACCATCTGGCTGACTGTCTGCGCTGCCAGGTCGATGCCGTGATCGGGACAGCGCGGCGTCCCGACCCGCGCGAACAACAATCGCAAGTGATCGTAGATTTCAGTGACGGTGCCGACCGTCGAACGCGGATTGTGGGAGGTGGACTTCTGTTCGATCGCAATCGCCGGCGACAAGCCCTCGATCGAATCGACGTCCGGCTTCTCCATCACCGACAAGAACTGCCGCGCATAGGCCGACAAGGACTCGACATAACGCCGCTGTCCTTCGGCATAGATCGTGTCGAAGGCGAGCGAAGACTTGCCCGAGCCGGACAGCCCGGTCAGCACGATGAGCTTGTCGCGCGGCAGCTCGAG
>DATCLP010000399.1:0-1641 GCA_036563855.1 Steroidobacteraceae bacterium
GGTCTCCACCGCACGCAGCGCGATCACATACTCATACCGCCGTCCATCGCCCATCACGGCGACCGAGCGCACGGGAAGAAACACGGCGAACGCCTGGCTCGTCCGGTCGTACAGATCGTGCTTGCGCAGCTCCTCGATGAAGATGGCGTCGGCCTTGCGCAGCAGGTCGGCGTATTGTTTGGTCACTTCGCCGAGGATGCGAACGCCCAGTCCCGGGCCCGGGAACGGATGGCGATAGACCATCTCGCGGGGCAGGCCGAGTTCGACGCCGAGCTTGCGCACTTCGTCCTTGAACAGCTCGCGCAGCGGCTCGCACAGCTTGAGGTTCATTTTCTCGGGCAGGCCACCGACGTTGTGATGGCTCTTGATCACGTGCGCCTTGCCGGTGCGAGCGCCGGCGGACTCGATCACGTCGGGGTAAATGGTGCCCTGCGCGAGCCAGCGGATGCCTTGCAGCTTGGCGGCTTCTTCTTCGAACACTTCGACGAACAGGCGGCCGATGATCTTGCGCTTGCGCTCCGGATCCGTTTCGCCCTTGAGCGCCGTAAGGAAACGTTCTTCTGCATCGACGCGAATCACGCGCACGCCCATGTGCTTGGCGAAGGTCTCCATGACTTGATCGCCTTCGCCGAGGCGCAACAAGCCGTGATCGACGAACACGCACGTGAGCTGATCGCCGATCGCCCGATGCAGAAGCGCCGCAACGACCGACGAATCGACGCCGCCCGACAAGCCGAGCAGCACGCGGTCTTGGCCGACTTGCGAACGGACGCGCGCAATCGCATCGGCGATGATGTTGCCGGCATCCCAGCGCGCTTCGCAGCCGCAGATCTCGCGCACGAAACGTTCGAGGATGCGCTCGCCTTGGACGGTGTGCGTCACTTCGGGATGAAACTGCACGGCATAGAACCGGCGCGATTCGTCCGCCATCGCCGCGAGCGGAATCGAGCTGGTGAACGCGACGCCGACGAACCCAGGCGGCAGCTCATCGACGCGGTCGCCATGGCTCATCCACACATCGAGTTGAGCTCGCCCCTGCTCGTCCGTGTGATCGCGGAATCCATCCAACAGCCGGCACGGCGTCGACACCGTCACTTGCGCATAGCCGAATTCGCGATGCAAACCGCTGACGACGCGGCCGCCGAGCTGATGCGCCATGGTCTGCATGCCATAGCAGATGCCGAGCACCGGCACGCCGAGCTCGAACACGACCTGCGGCGCACGCGGAGGGCTGTCTTCGACGACCGATTCCGGTCCGCCGGAAAGAATGATGCCCTTCGCACCGAAGGCGCGGACGGCATCGTCGTCGATATCCCAAGGATGGATTTCGCAGTAGACGCCTGCTTCACGCACGCGCCTTGCGATCAACTGAGTGTATTGCGCACCGAAATCGAGAATCAGGATCCGATCGGTGTGGATGTCGGGCGGGGATGTGGGGACGGACGTCGACACGGAAGCGTTCAAGCGAGAACCTCAGTTCAGGCTATAGGCTGTAGGCTCTAGGCTGTACAAAAAACCTCCGGCCTGGCCTAAAGACATTCGCCTTCTGGAACACCAAAGACGATGAGCGACCGAACGCCAGGGGGCTCGTCTTCTGGCCGTTGCCCGTAGCCCGTGGCCCGTCGTCTCATCGCTCAACCG
>DATCLP010000400.1:0-4114 GCA_036563855.1 Steroidobacteraceae bacterium
GTCGTACATGGGCCAGGGGTGGTACAGGCCGTAGCGATAACCGTAGTAGCCGTAGTAAGGATCGGGACGGATTTCGGTGCGTTCGCGCGTATTCACGAAGAAGTTGACGAGCAGATCCGGATTCTCTTCCGCGTACTTGTAGCCGCGTGCCTCCATGGCAGTCGAAATGGCGCTCTTGAAATAGCTCGTCACTAGCGTCGAATACCCGCCGCGATCCGTGCCCGTTTCCTTCGGGAATCCGTAGGTCCGATACACGGAGAAATCGACGTTCTTGTCGTAGTCGATGCGTGTTTGAGGCGCCCTAGTCGTCGCGCAGCCGACGGCGAGCGCCGCAATCGCCATCAACGTCATCAGCTTCCGGAACGACATGTGCATACCTCATCCAATCCGATCGGGACGTAAATGTTGGGCCGGCTATCCCGAAATCGAGTTCCGCCCCGGCTGTTCTCGGGCCGCGTACAGCCCGCCAAGTCGATGCAGGCGGTACCCATTTGGTTCCGTTCGCGCCTACGCTGACAGCGAATCTCGCACGCGCCGCAGGTCCTCAGAACAGCCGCTGCTGCCCCTGTTCCAGGTCGAGCAAGACTTGTTTGCGCCAAAGCCCGCCGCCATAGCCGCCCAGTTCCCCGCTCGAATTCACGACGCGGTGGCACGGAATCACGATAGCGATCGGATTCGCGCCGTTCGCCGCTCCGACGGCGCGCGTTGCCTTCGGATCGCCGAGCTGCCTTGCAAGCGCTCCGTACGAGCACGTTTGCCCGTATGGAATCTGCTGCAGCGCCGCCCACACGCGCTGTTGAAAGGATGAGCCCTCGTAACGTAACGGAAGCTGAAAATCGCGGCGCTGACCGGCGAAATACTCCTCGAGCTGGCGGCGGAGCTCGCGCAGTAGCCGATGATCGGGCGCATGAACGAAGGACCGCCCGAAGTGTTTGCGCAGCCGCTCCGCTTGCGTTTGCAAACGATCCGTATCGCTGAATTCGACCAGAACGACCGCTTCCTGCGTCGCACCGAGCAGGAGCGGACCGACGGGGCTCACCATCCAATCGATCGCGATTCGACCAGGGTCATCGGCTGCACCAGGTGCACCGAAGACGGCCCTGAAACGATCGCGAAACTGAGCCTGCTCGGCGACGTCGAAGTCGAACGGCGAAGGTAGCTGCGACATGGCCACATGGTAGTCCTGCGCGGCACGCGCAGCCATCCGCGGGGCTGACATATCATTGGAAGGCTACAAGCTACAGGCGACAGCAAGAGGGCTTGGAGCTCGGGGCGTGGGGCTTGGGAAAAAAGCGCGCGAACGCGCGTACTTCCTTCAGCCTTCAGCCTTCAATCTTCAGCCTTCGTCTTCAGTTTAGGAACTCATTGCATGGATCAGAACCCTTATCGGCCCCCGCATGCGAGATTGGACCCGCGTAGACGGGAGCCTGGCTCCATCCCAAAGGCGGTCGCGATCGGCGCGCTCGTCGACATCGGCGGCACGATGGTCGCCGGCACCGTCATCGGAGTGGTCTACATCCTCCTCTTGGCGTTGCAGGGCAACTCGCCGGACGAAATCCAGCGGATCGTAACCGAGGCTTCTGCGACGTGGTCGCCGCTCTGGCTGATCTCGACGATCATCGGCCTTACGATGTCGGCTCTCGGCGGCTACACGTGCGCGGTGATCGCAAATCGCAACAACTACCTCGCTCCAGGCCTGCTGTCGCTGCTGTCGACGAGCCTTGGCGCATATTTCGGCCGTGGCGAAATCGATCTGAAACAGCTCTTGATGCTCAGCGCCCTAACCGTGGTCGCGGTTCTCGGCGGCGCGTCGCTGCACAACCGAAAATTTACGGAAGGCTGAGGACTCAAGATCACTCTGCGACTCCCACCCGGAGAGGTGGTCGCGCCGCGCGCTTCATGCGCTTCATTCTTTCCAGCGCCCCGAGCCCCGCGCCCCAAGCCCTCTTGCTGTCGCCTGACAAACCAGCGACAGCTCTGTCCGCATATTTTGCGCACACGTACGCAATCGTCCTGGACCCAATGGCTTGAGACTGCAGAAGTCGTTAACCTCAAAGCATGCTGACGTCCTTCGTACCACGCTGGCTGATTCTCGTATGTCTGTGCGCGCTATCCGTCGCGGCATACGCGTCGAACGGCGCAGACGATCCTTATCGGCGCGAACGCGAGCTGTTCGTACGTCTGTACAAAGACATCCAAGCCGGTCGCGACAAAGGTGCGACGGCAGACGATGCGCTACGTAGCTATCCCCTGTTCCCGTATCTCCAAGCCGCCAGGTTGCAGCGCGCGCTGATCGATTCGGACGCGCCGACGACCAGCGATGAACGCATTGCAACCTTTCTCACGTACTACGGCAACGCACCGGTTACGCGTGAGCTTCGCCAATCATGGCTGATGAGCTTGGCGAAACGCCGCGAGTGGGAACGGTTCCTCGAGCACTACATCGATGCTAGCGCGAATCCGGACCTGCGTTGCCACAGCTTCACAGCACGCATCGAGCTCGGTCGAGCGGAAGGCCTGGAGAGAGAAATCGCTGCGCAATGGCTGACGCCGCGTAGCTTGCAAGCGTGTCAGCGGGCATTCGATTGGCTGCGCGAGCAGAATGCGCTCACCGATGAGCTGATCGAGCAACGCGCGCGGCGCGCCATCGAGAACAACAATCTGTCCTTTGCACGCCAGATCATTGCGATGCTGCCGGCCGAGCGGGCCGCACCGCTTCGAACGTGGGTCGAGCTGTTGCAAAGGCCGCGCAACATCGATCGCTACATCGCCTCGCCTGAGGCCGCAATCGACACGGAAATCCTGCATTCGGCCTGGTCGCGGCTCGCGCGCAGCGATCGCGACGGCGCGATCGCGCGCTTCGACAAGCTCGTCAAAGCTCGGCGATTCACGCCGCAAGAAGCGAGCCCGTTCGCGCTCGCGCTTGCGCTGCCGCTTGCGTGGGATCGTCGGCCAGAAGCGCTGGAGTACTTCGCGCGCGTCGATGCCAAGCACCTGGACGATTACGCGCTCGAGTGGATGGCGCGCGCCGCGCTCTGGGCGCAGCAATGGCCGCTCGTTGCGCGCGCGATTGCGTCGATGTCCGACACGCAGCGGGGCACTGCGCGGTGGCGCTATTGGATGGCGCGCGCATTGGAGAAACAGAACGATCCCGCAACGGCACGGCAGCTTTATGGCTCGGTTCTGCTCGACGACAACTATTACTCCGCGATGGCCGCCGCACGTTTGGGCGAACAAATCACCCCGCGCCTCGAGAAATTGCCGCTCGATCGGACGCGATTGCGCGAAATCGCGGAGCTCCCCGAGCTGGTGCGTGCACGCGAGCTGTATTGGGCGAACTTGCGGCCGCAAGCGCAGCTCGAATGGCTTCAGGGCTACGAACGGCTTCCGAATGAGGCGCGCCAGCAAACCATTCACTTGGCTGCGCAGTGGGGTTGGTACGACCAAGCGGTTGCCACTGCGACTCAGCAGCGCATCTTCAACGACTACTCATTGCTCTATCCGCAGCCGTTCGATCGCGAAGTGAAGAGCGCGGCGCAGCTCACTTCGCTGCCGCCCGAGCTGATCTACGGCGTGCTGCGCCAGGAAAGTTTGTATCGCGCCGATGCAGTGTCCTCGGCCGGCGCACGCGGGCTGCTGCAACTGTTGCCTGAGACAGCGCGCCTGACGGCGCGCGCTTGGAAGCAGCCGCGTCCTTCCTTACAGGATCTGTTCGATCCGAAAGTAAACGTGAAGCTCGGCGCCGGGCAATTGCGTCTGCTGGTCGATCGATTCGGCGGCCAGATTCCAGTTGCGCTCGCCGGCTACAACGCCGGACCGAATGCCGCCGCGCGTTGGCTGCCCGACGAGCCGATCGAATCCGACATCTGGGTCGAGAACATCCCGTACAACGAGACGCGCACGTACGTGCAACGCGTGCTGTGGCACAGCGTCGTGTTCGCGTGGCTGCGCACCGGCGAAGCGCAACGCACGGACCGATGGCTGACACATATTGCGAAACCGCAAGATACGGCGGTCGCCGATGCCGAATAGTCAAGGCCGAAGACTGAAGGTAGAAGCGCGCAGTGCGCGATCACCTCTCCCGGGCGGGAGAGGTCGCACAGCGGAGCGTGCG
>DATCLP010000401.1:0-2551 GCA_036563855.1 Steroidobacteraceae bacterium
AGATGGGCGTGCGCCGACCCGACAGGATCGTGTGCAACTGGAAGATCCGATCGAACTTGTCCATTGTCCGCCGAGCAAGCGTCCGCTGAGTTCTTGTTTTCCGAGAATCTACCTCTGCGATGGCTGGAACTCAAAGGTGCGAGACGCTCTTGGCCTTTCTGCCGAATGTGCAGTAGCCCGGTGGAGCATTGACTGATCAAACTTCGAACGGCTCTGTCACGTCGCTACAGCCGCTTTTCACCGCTGACGCTTGCGCTGTAGCTGACCGGCTCCGAAACGAGCAAGTGTATGCGCGATCCCCTCACCCGCACGCTGTCGCTCTGCGTGCCTCTCCCCAAGGAGAGGCGAAGAATTGCGCTTTCGCGAGCCCTCTCGCCGCGACGCGTTTACCTAGCGGCTACCGCAACAGGCTACAGCGACAGTTGCTTCCAACACGCGCTCGCGCTGCTTGCCTCTCCCAGAGGAATGGTGTGAATCGCGCGCTGTCAACATCAACTAAAGTGCGGAGCAAGACACTTCAGGCTTTGAGAATGGGCTTCGTACCGCGTAGCAGCGGAACGAGATCCTGCACGTCCATCGGGCGGCCGAAGTAGTTGCCTTGCAGCTCGTCGCAGTCGTTGTCGAGGAGGAAGGCGACTTGTTGTTCGGTTTCGACGCCTTCGGCGACGACCTTCAAGCCGAGATTGTGGCCGAGCGCGATGATCGTGCGGACGATCGTGGCATCGTCGGCATCGTTCGTGATGTCGCGAACGAACGACTTGTCGACTTTGAGCCGATCGACCGGGAAGCGCTTCAAGTAGCTCAAGTTGGAATAACCCGTTCCGAAATCGTCGAGCGAGATGAGGACGCCGAGATCGCTGAGCTTGCCGAGCATCGACACGAATTGATCGGCATCTTGCATGAGCGCGCTCTCAGTGAGCTCCACTTCCAGCAAATTGGGCTCGAGACCCGTCTCGCGCAACACTTCTTCGATCATGGCGACGACGTTGTCCTGGCGGAACTGCCGTGCCGAAACGTTCACCGACGTGATCACCGGCGGTACGCCCTGCGCTTGCCATGCCTTCGCTTGACGGCATGCCTCGCGCAACACCCATCGGCCGATCGGCACCATCAGCCCGATCTCGTCCGCAATCGGAATGAAGCGCGACGGCGAAACTCGCTCTCCGTTCGCGAGCGTCCAACGCAACAGCGCTTCGACACCGACGATCCTGCCGGTGCGCATCTCCATTCGCGGCTGGTATTGCAGCGAGAATTGCTCCCGCTCGAGCGCGCGACGCAGATTGCTTTCGAGCTCCAGGCGTTCCTTGATCAGCGCATTGAGCTCGGCCGTGAAGAACTGGAAGTTGTTGCGGCCTTTTTCTTTCGCGCGATACATCGCGGAATCTGCATGCTTGAGCAGCTCTTCGGCGGTCGCGCCGTCCTCGGGATACAGCGCCACGCCGATGCTGCAAGTCACGTTGAATTCGCCTTGCGGCGTCGTCCACGGCCGCGAGACCTCAGCCATCAGACGCTCTAGCACCGGGGCGGTCGTCTCCGGATCGCCGTATCCGTTTATGAGCAGCACGAACTCGTCGCCGCCGAGGCGCGCAACCGTGTCGCTGTCGCGCACGCTCGCCTTCAGGCGCTCGGCCATCGAGCGCAACAGCTCGTCGCCGACATGGTGTCCGAGACTGTCATTGAT
Source organism: Steroidobacteraceae bacterium (assembly GCA_036563855.1). GTDB lineage: Bacteria > Pseudomonadota > Gammaproteobacteria > Steroidobacterales > Steroidobacteraceae > Steroidobacter. The sequence goes on from DATCLP010000401.1 coordinate 1,682, forward strand.
GTACTTGAATCGATCGAGATCGACGAACACGACTGCGAGGCTCGTCCCGTAGCTCTTGGCCGCGCGAATGGCATGCGAGAGGCGGTCGTGCAAGAGCGTGCGATTGGCGAGCCCGGTCAACGCATCGTAATGAGCTTGCTGTTCGATGCGCGCCTGATAGAGCTTGAGCTCGGTGATGTCCTCGACTGTGCCTTCGTAGCAGACGATCCGCCCGGCGTCGTCGTACACCGCGCGCGCGTTCTCGGAAGTCCAAATGATTTCGCCGTTCTTGCGATAGATCTGCGATTCGAAGCCGCTGACGGTGCCTCGGGCGGAAATGATCTCCATGAACTCGTCGCGACGCTTCGGGTCGACATAAAGTTGTTTGCGAATGTCGTCGACCGCCGTCATGAGCTCGGCGGGCGATTCATAGCCGTAGATGCGCGCGAGCGCGGGATTGGCGTCGATGAACTTGCCTTCGATGGTCGTGCGGTAGATGCCCTCGATCGCGTTCTCGAACAACTCGTAGTAACGGCGCTGCGCCTCGCGCAACGCGTCTTGGGATTCCTTGCGCTCGGTGATGTCCTGGACGAATCCTTCGATGGCCACGATGTCGCCGGCCGAGTTCAGCACGCCGATGCCGCGTTCCCACACCCAACGGATTTCGCCGCCCGCGTGGAATATCCGATACTCGGTGTCGAAACGGTTGCTGAGCAGCAGGCCGCTGCGCATTTCCTCGCGCACGCGCTGCATGTCGTCCGGATGCACGATCGATTCGTACGTCAGACGCTTGCTCATCAATAGGTCGTTCGGATCGTAGCCGGTGACGCGCCGGCAGCCTTCGCTGATGAACTCCATCGTCCAGCATTCGACGCTACGGCAGCGGTACAC
>DATCLP010000402.1:0-4886 GCA_036563855.1 Steroidobacteraceae bacterium
CGGTCCGCCCCTCTCGGCAAGAAGAGGGGCGGAACATCGCGATCAGAATCGGGAGGAGGTCAGCTCGATGTCCGCGTGCTTCCATGCTTCGCGGAAATCCGCTTCGACCGCCTTCGCCATTTCGGTCTTGCCTTGCGCGCGAAGCGCTCTTGCGAGACCGAACAGCGCCCAGCCGTTCTTGGGATGCACGGCGAGGTCGTCCCAGTACACGGTTTCGGCCTCATCGAACCGGCCGGCGAGCATCAGTACTGCGGCGAGCGAATGACGAACGGGATAGTGCCAATCGTCGGGCTCGGTGTACGCGAGCGCATCCTGCAAGCGCACGGCTTTTTCTAGGTGCGCAATGGCTTTGTCGTAATCGCGTTGCTCGGCAGCGAGCTCGCCCGCCAGTGTTTCGTGGGCGATCCGCAGCACTGCATCCGGCAAGTTCGCGGACATGGACGCCGGTGTGGCGATGAGCTGCGGATCCTCCGCGATCTTCTTGAGGGCAGCGAGCTCTTTGCGCGCCTCCGCAAACTTGCCTTTACGCGCGAAGGCCATACCGCGTGCATAGTGTCGCACGCCGCGCGTGAACGGCGAGTCGAACCGCAGCGCAGGCAACGCGAGGATCTCGTCCCACTTGCCGAAGCGCACGAGCGCGTAATCCTCGGTGAGCAGGAACGTTTGCAGGATCGGCATCTCCTTCACGGTTTGCGGCGGGATCGAATCGGCCGTCTTGCGTGCGGAGGCGATGGCCAGCTCGCTTTGCCCTGCCATCGTCGCGCCGAACCAAAGGAAATGAATGTTGTGCGGGTAGTACCCGAGCGGATACAAGCCCTGCGCACGACATTGAGTGATGTAGTCCTCGTCCGCGAGGATCGCCAGTTGATTCGCCTTCACGACATCGGCATAGCGGCCGACTCGTTGATAAATGTGCCCGGGCATGTGGACCAGGTGGCCGGCCGCAGGTGCGAGCGGCAGCAAGCGGTCGGCGGATGCCTCGGCGCGCTCCGGCGTGTGGCTGCCTTCCCATAGATGAATGTGAAGATGCAGCGCGCCTGGATGCTCCGGATTCTTTGCGAGCACGCCGTCGAGCGCCTTGATGATCTCGGGTGTCCCGCCGTGAGGTCGGCCGTCCCGCAGCCAGTAATCCCACGGCTGCAGATCCATCAACGCTTCGGCATACAGAGTCGCTGCATCCTGATCGTCCGGATACTTCTCGTGCAGCAGACGCATCGCGCCGGCATAGGCTTGGTCCGCGGCCTTTCGATCCTCGGGCTTTCCGGTGTAGCGAACGGCAAGCGCATCGATGTAGTCGCGCTCGCGTTGAGTGACGTGTTCCTTCAAGGCGATCGCCTTCTGGATGAGCTCGTATGCCTTTGGCTCATCGTCGGGTGCCATCGGCGCATTGATGTTCGGGCCGAGCACGAGCGCCTGACCCCAGTACGCCATCGCAGCATGCGGATCGAGCCGGGCCGCTTCGGCGAACGCACGGCCTGCCTCCGCGTGATTGAAGCCGTACGTAAGGTTCAGGCCCTGATTCATGAAGAGACGCGCTTGCTCCGAATGCGTCGTTACCGGAAAAGTGTGCCGGCCGACGTTTTGCAAGCGGGGTGCAAGCGTCCCCGTCGGCGACGGCTTCGAGGCCCCCTCCGAGTCGTAGTGCTTGTGAACGGGTGTTTGCGCCGGGACGGCGCTTGGCATGATCAGCGCCAAGCCGATCAGCGGGGTCACCAACCAGAAGTGTCGATAAAGATTACGCGTACGCACGATATCGCCTCCGCTGCAAGTCCAGTTTGGGACGCTACAACGCGTTCGTGAGCCCGGCGTGTGAACAGGCGTGAAAGCGCCGTGAAAGTTCGTGCGCGGAGTCGTGCTGCAAGAGCACAATCACGAATGGAGAATTGGGAATGGAGAATCGAGAATTGCGAAGAATAGGCTCAAGACTGAAGGCCAAAGGCTGAAGGAAAAAGCACACTCTGCGCGCAATCCCTCTTCCATGGGAAAAGTCGCAGCGTGAGGAGAGGGGGCAAGTTGCTCCTCGCGGCGAAGCCCGATCCTTCTAGCCAGAGCCCAGCGTCCTGAGCCCAGCGGTCCTCATATCCGAGCCCCAAAGCCCTGATGTCTAGTCCCGGCCCAATGCGCATTTCGAGTCCCTCGGGGCTCGTGGTCGAGCTGAATTCCAACGGCTCGTTGCGCCGCATGCACCTCGATTCGACCTGCATCAACTTGTTCGTCGGCAACGAAGTCGAGGGCGGCCCGACGAATATCTACCTGCGGCGACCGGAGACGCGCGAATTCGTCCCGCTACTCGGGCCGCTGAGCGTGACCGTATTTCGGGCCGATCCCGAGCGTCGTGCGATCGTCGGCGAGGGTCGTTGGCAAGGGTTGCGCTACCGCATCGATCTCGAGCTGGCGGATGAGATCGCGGCGTGGTTTTGGCACGTGAGGATTTCGAATGAATCGCCGCGCTCCCAGCGCATCGACTTGATCTATGCGCAGGACGTCGCCCTCGCACCGTACGGCATGGTGCGGATGAACGAGTACTACATCAGCCAGTACGTCGATCACACGCCGCTTGTGCATTCGCAGCACGGCACGGTAATCGCCTCCCGCCAGAATCTTCCTTCGAACGGGCGACATCCTTGGTCCGCGATCGGGTCGCTACGTAAAACGGTCGCATTCGCGACCGACGCATTGCAATTTCACGGCCTGGCCACGCGCGCCGCGCTTGCGCCTGTGGGACTCGTCAATCGATTGAGCTCGCGACGCCTGCAGCACGAGCACTCGATGGTCGTGCTGCAGGAGGACGAGTTGGAGCTCGTTCCGGGCGCCAATGCACCGCTAGGGTTCTTTGGTGTTGTGCTGTCGGATCACCCGAGTGCAACGGATCTGTCAGATCTCGCCCTCGTGGATCGGGCGCTCGCAGTGCCTGAAGCTGTCGCGCCGATGGCAACTGCGCCAAGTGCAACACAGATCCAGCGCAACCGGTCGCTCTTCGCGACGGCACCCAAGCTCGTGGCCTTGGACTTGTCGCTCGACGATCAGCGGGCGTTGTTCGGCCCCGACCGCCGGCATGTCGAAACCGACGTGCACGGCAAGCGTCTGTCGTTCTTTTGCGGCGCCCAGTCGCATGTCGTACTGCGCTCGAAAGAACTCCACGTCGAGCGCCCGCACGGTCATTTGTTGCGAACCGGAAGCAATATCACTCCCGACGAGCGCGCGTTGACGTCGACCGTATGGATGAGCGGCGTCTTCAACTCGATGCTCACACAGGGGCATGTGAGTTTCAACCGATTGCTGTCGGTGCAGCGTAGCTACTTGAGCCTATTTCGCTCGCACGGGCAGCGCGTGTTCGTCGAGCTGAACGGCCATTGGCAGTTGCTCGATGTGCCATCGGCTTTCGAGATGCAGCCCGAAAGCTGTCGTTGGATCTATCGTCATGTCGAAGGCTTGATCGAAGTTCGAGTGGCTGCGCGCAGCAACGCTCACGAGATCCTGCTCGAGATGAACGTGCTGCTCGGCGAGCCGGTTCGATTTCTCATCACGAATCACATCGCGCTCGACGGCGACGACGGAGCGACGCTCACACGCCCGAGGTTCGAGCATCGCAACAACGAAGTGCACATTGCGCCGACGCCCGGTTCAGAGTTGTCGGAACGCTTCCCAGGCGGCGAGTTCCTGTTGTCGGCCGAGCCCGGCACGACGTTCGAGCAAGTGGCGGGCGATGAGATTCTATTCGAGGATCGGCAGTCGCGGAGCGAGCCGTTCGTCTGCATCGTGACGACACGTACGACGCGAGTCGGATTACGGATCGTCGGAAAGTTGGTGCAGGAAAGCGCTGATATCCCGATCGATCCGCAGGGCGTGCGTGCGATCGACCGTCTGCTGTTCTTCGCGCCGGAGACGAGCCCAATTGCGGACCGGGTCGAACGGCTCGGAGAGATCGTCCCCTGGTTTACGCATAACGCACTGATCCACTACTTGTCGCCGCGAGGTCTCGAGCAGTTCACCGGCGGAGGGTGGGGAACGCGAGATGTCACGCAGGGTCCGGTGGAGCTCCTGCTGGCGTCCGGCCATACCGCGCCGATTCGCGACCTATTGCTGCGTGTGATGCAGGCTCAGCAGGCCGACGGCGATTGGCCCCAATGGTTCATGTTCTTGGAGCGCTATCGCGCTATCCGTGCGGGCGACTCGCACGGCGATATCGTGTTCTGGCCGGTGCTCGCGCTTGCGCAGTACTTGATCGCTTCGGCGGATGCGAGCGTGCTCGATGAGCGCGTGCCGTTCTTCGACGGTCCGGATGCCACGGTGTGGGAGCACGTGGAGCGAGCGCTCGCGGTGATCGAGCGTCGTACGATCCGCGGCACGGCGCTCGCGGCTTACGGTCACGGCGACTGGAACGATGCGTTGCAACCCGCCGACCCGGCGATGCGCGAGCACATGTGCAGCGCGTGGACCGTGACGTTGCATCATCAGATGCTCACGACGCTTGCGAGGGCATTGCGAACGATCGGACGAGCCAAGGAGGCACAGCACTTCGAACGCTGGGCTGGGAGGGTGTACAACGATTTTCAACGTCTGCTGATCGTGGATGGCGTGCTCGCAGGATATGCGTTGTTCGATGGTGCAGAGGTCCGCTATCTGTTGCATCCGCGAGATCAAGTAACGGGCGTCAAGTACAGCGCGCTTGCCATGATTCACGCGTTGCTCGAAGACATGTTCACGCCGGAACAAGCGCGTGCGCATCTCGCGCTCATGGACGAACACTTGCTCGGCCCTGATGGCATCCGCTTGTTCGATCTTCCGATGGCCTATCACGGCGGACCGCAACATCTGTTTCAGCGCGCAGAAAGTGCCGCATTCTTCGGGCGCGAAATCGGGCTCATGTACATGCACGCCCATCT
>DATCLP010000403.1:0-3794 GCA_036563855.1 Steroidobacteraceae bacterium
GTTCGGAACCGACGATGCGTCCGCGCGCGCGATCGAACAGTCCGTCCTTGCTCGACAGCATGATCACCGGAATCGAACGAAACACCTTGTTGTGCTTGATGAGCGAGCAGGTCTGATAGCCGTCGAGGCGAGGCATCATGATGTCCACGAAGACGATGTCCGGCTGATGATCGGCGATCTTCGACAGCGCATCGAACCCGTCGACCGCCGTGTAAACCTCGCAGCCTTCCTTCGCCAGCAACGTTTCCGCCGTACGCCGGATCGTCTTGCTGTCGTCGATCACGAGGACTTTCAGCCCGGCCAACCGCGGGCTGCTGCTCGCTGCTACGTTCTCCATCGGCTTTCCTCTCGAGCAATCGCGCTCATTCGTCACGCCGCCAATTTGGGCTCCCGTCAGCTCAAATTCTGCGTAAATCCTGATACTTGCGCGACGACCGGAACTTTTAACATATTGGTTGGGGGCCCGCCATTGGCTGCGTGCCTATAGTATGAAGCTTGTCACACGCGCGGCTCGGTGACGTGATGCGCGTCTCACGACGGCAGATCGGGCCCGGCGAGCGCAATCGTTTCCGCGCTTTGCTCGCAGACCTTTACAGGAATCACTCATGTCCATTCAGATCGTCGTCGTGATGGATCCCATCGCGTCCATCAAACCGGAAAAAGACACCACGCTCGCGATGATGCTCGCGGCGCAGAGGCGCAATTGGACGCTCTGGTACGCGGAGCAGCGAGATTTATGGCTGAGCGACGGCACGGCGTTCGGGCGGCTGCGACCTGTGCGAGTGCGCGACGATCCCAAGGATTGGTTCGAGCTCGGCGAACCGAAAGTTGCGCGACTCGGCGACGTGGATGCGATCCTCATGCGCAAGGATCCGCCGTTCGACATGGAATACATCTACACGACTTACATCCTGGAGCGCGCCGAGCTGCAAGGCGCTCTGGTTGTCAATCGGCCTCAGGGCTTGCGCGACATGAACGAGAAGGTCTTCACGGCTTGGTTCCCGCAGTGCTGCGTGCCGACGCTCATCACGCGCGACATGGCGGACATGCACGCCTTCTTGCGCGAGCACCTGAAGATCGTCTGCAAACCCTTGCACGGCATGGGCGGCCGGTCGATCTTCGTCATCGACCGCGGCGACAAGAACGCGAACGTCATCTTCGAGACGCTCACCGATTACGGCTCGCGGTATGCCATCGTGCAGCGCTACATCCCCGACATCATCTCGACCGGGGATTCGCGCGTGCTCGTCATCGACGGTGAGCCGGCACCCTACGCCCTCGCACGCATTCCTACCGAAGTCGACAACCGGGGGAACCTGGCCGCCGGAGCCAAGGGCGTCGGACGCGAGCTCACCGACCGCGACCGATGGATCGTCAGCCAGATCGGCCCGACGCTGCGGGAGCGCGGCATGCTGTTCGTCGGCCTCGACGTGATCGGCGGCTACGTGACCGAGATCAACGTCACGAGCCCGACCGGCGTGCGTGAATTGGACAAGCAGTTCAAGACCGAAATCGCTGGATTGCTCATGGACGCCATCGAAAAGCGGGTCGCCGCTCGAGTTTGAGGTCGACCGGCGCACCTCGCATGGCCCACGAACCATTCGCTCGCTTGCGCAGAACCGCTACGATCCACCGCCAGTCATGAGCGCCGCGAACGACCTCAGCGTGCTGACGGAATCCCAAGAGGGGATTGCGCCGGTCAAGGATCGTTTGACGACGACCTTGTTCCTTGCGGCGCTGTTTCACGGCATCGTGATTCTGGGAGTGACCTTTGCTGCACCGCGGAGCGCACCGCCCGCGACGCCGACGCTCGAGGTCATGATCCTGACCGGTCCCGATCTCAAAGCCGCCGACAATCCGACGGCGCAATATTTGGCCCAACGCAATCAGATCGGCAGCGGCACGACGGACGAACGCGTCCGGCCCGCCAATCCAGCCTCATCGCCTTTGGCAGTCGCACAAGATGGCACACCCGAAGGCAACAGCGACGAATATCGCGAGGCCGTGACCGGCCAACGCTCGACCGAGTATCTGAGCGCGCGCTCGGACCGCAGCGAAGTCGTCTTTCGCAGCGGCGAAGACCGTCCCGCTCAGGAGGCACAAGTGCCGCTTGCACTCACGCCGGTCACGCCAAGCTTCGTCACGACGAGCGCCACCGATCATTCCCTACGCTTGCGGGGTCGGCACGACGGCAAGTACGAGGTCATTCCGAACACGCGCGAATCGAAGATCGCGCCGTATTTGGATGCGTGGCGGCGCAAGGTCGAGCGACTCGGCACGATGAACTTCCCGCAGGTCGCACGGCAGCGGAACGCTTCGATCGGCAACCCGGTGCTCGAGGTATCGATCAGCGCGGACGGCAAGCTGAACGAGAGCATCGTGCGTCGTTCGAGCGGCCACAAAGACCTGGACCAAGCAGCTCAATCCATTCTGCGTTTGGCCTCACCGTTCGATCCGTTTCCGCCCGAGCTGCGCCAGCAGTACGACGAGCTGAGATTCGCCTACGAATGGCAATTCCTCGGCGGCGAGGTCGGTCAAGGAACGTTGACGGTGCCGGCGAGTGAAGTCCGCCGCTGACAAGAATTGCGGTGCGGTTCGCAGTCGGCGGTTGGCTTCGGGTACTTAAGTCCTAAACTGCTTGAGCCGTCTTGCGAGCGGCCGGATACTCAAGTCATGTCCACCGGCTATCTCACCAATCAGTTCCTAGTGGCAATGCCCACGATGGCGGATGTGAATTTCGCACAGACCGTCACGTTCATCTGGGAGCACAACCACGAAGGGGCACTCGGCATCGTCATCAATCGACCGCTGCGCATGCGGCTGGCGGATGTGTTCGAGCAGCTCAAAATGCCGATGGCGCCCGGCGTCACCGGCGGCGAGCCCGTGCTCCAAGGCGGACCGGTCCAAACCGATCGAGGCTTCGTCGTCCACCGCGCGGGCGGGCATTGGGAGCATACGCGCCTGGTGTCCTCGACGATTCAGGTGACGACGTCTCCCGACATTCTGGATGCCATGGCACGCGGTACCGGCCCGAAAACTGCGATTGTCGCGCTCGGCTATGCAGGCTGGGGGCCGGGGCAGCTGGAAGCGGAAATCGCGCAGAACGCCTGGCTGACCGTGCCCTGCGACGAGCGAATTCTATTCGACGTCCCCTACGAGCAACGTTGGCAAGCCGCGGGGCGCTTGCTCGGCATCGACGTCGCCACGATCAGCCCGCACGTCGGCCACGCCTGACGCACGCGCGCTCGCCGCGGTAGGCTTGCTCGGTGAACCCGAGCTCGAGTCCGCAAATCGTCCTCGCCTTCGACTTCGGCACCCGCCGCATCGGGGTCGCCTCCGGCGATACGCTCACCGCGACGGCGCACGGGGTCGCGACGTTCGAACGCACCAGCGACATTCCGTGGGATGCGATTGCGACGCTGATCGAGCAGTACCGGCCGGCTCAGTTGGTCGTCGGCCTCCCCTATAATATGGACGGTACGCCGACACTCCTGACCGAAGCGGCGCGCAAGTTCGCGCGGGAGTTGAGCGCCCGCTTCGCAATCCCCGCGTGCCTCGTGGACGAGCGTTTGAGCTCGCGCGAAGCGGAAGCGCAGCTTCGCGAAGCGCGTGCGAGCAAACTGAAGCGCCGCCGCGTGACGCATGCGGACGTCGACATGACCGCGGCGAAAGTCGTGTTGGAGCGCTGGTTTGCCGACCCTGCCGCTGCCGAAAAAGCTTGAGCGGCTCGAGCATCTCGAGGGCACCTTTTGAGCACGAATCCGAGCAACGCCGATCAGCGCACACGAGCCAAG
>DATCLP010000404.1:0-1867 GCA_036563855.1 Steroidobacteraceae bacterium
CTGCGATCGCCTTCGCCATGGATTGGAGCTTGCGCGCATTGCGCGCACGGCTGTTTCCCTGGTCGGGGGACGCGAAGTGACGATCACGGTTCGCCGCGTCTGGAAGATGTACGGCCCTCAGGTCGTGCTCGAGAACTTGAACTTCACCGTCGGCGACCACGAGTTCGTGACGATCGTCGGCGCGTCGGGATGCGGCAAGACGACTTTCCTGAGAATGCTTCTCGGCGTCGAGAACCCCTCGCGCGGCGAAATTCTGATCGACGGTAAGCCGATCGCTCACGAACCTGGACCAGAACGCGGAATCGTCTTTCAGCGCTATGCCTGCTTTCCGCATCTCACGGTCCTCGAAAACGTCCTGCTCGGCCTCGAGCTTGGAAGTGCCCCCATCCTGGGACGGTTGTTCGGTGCCAAGCGGCGCGCGGCAATCGACAAGGCGCGTGCGCTCCTTGAAGCGATCGGATTGGATTCCGCACGCGACAAGTATCCCGCTCAGCTCTCAGGCGGCATGCAGCAACGCCTGTCCATCGCGCAATCGGTGATCTGCGAACCGAAAGTGCTGCTGCTCGATGAGCCGTTCGGCGCGCTCGATCCGGGCATCACAGCCGACATGCACGAAATCGTTCTCAGGTTGTGGGCTGCGAACAAAATGACGATCTTCATGGTCACGCACGACCTGCAAGAGAGCTTCGCGCTCGGCACACGCGTGCTCGTGTTCGACAAGCCCAGGCACGATTCGCAGGCGCCGGAGGCTTATGGTGCAACCGTCACCTATGACATTCCTCTGAAGCGTCCATCCGAGCCCGTGCAGATCCACCGGGCAGAACCGCTCGCAACCGCGTAGCGAAACTGAGACTCAGCTCTCCTTCCCGCTCGATTCCGCGGCGAGCAGCTCAACTCGCCGCCCACGGTGCCGTTAAGAAACTCAAATTTCGAGGCATCCGGATCTGCCGTGGCCCGGAGAGCTCGATTCGTTCTCGATTTGGGGAGCTTGCCCGAATGCCCGGTGTAATCCTTGCGGTTGACGATTCGGCTTCGATGCGCCAGATGGTGCGCTTCACCCTGGAAAGCGCCGGCTACAAAGTGGTGCAGGCGGCCGACGGCGTCGAAGCGCTGGAGTTCGCGAAACAGAATCCCGCGGACCTCGTGTTGACGGACGTCAACATGCCCCGCATGGACGGTATTTCTCTCGTGCGCGAGCTGCGCGCGCTCGACAACTACAAGTTCGTGCCAGTGCTCGTGCTGACGACCGAGTCCGGCAACGACACGAAACAGCGCGGCAAAGAAGCCGGTGCCACAGGCTGGATCGTCAAACCCTTCAACCCCGAGCAGTTGCTGGCAACGATCGCGCGCGTGCTCTGATAGGGGAATGCAAGCCACCGCCATGGCCGCGAGCCAAGACAACTCGACCGCTGCTCTTGCGCTGAGCGAGGAGGCATTTTCGCCGGAGCTGCAGCTTGCGAATCTGCTCGGGCTCTGCGAAGCGCAGATGGAATCGGCGCTGCAGGAATCCGACCGAGCCGTCGACACGCTCATCAAAGCGTTCGGCGGCTTGGTCGAAGTCACGCGCTCGCTCAGCACGATGGCGGCAAACCTGCCGCCTGAGGTCAAGGCCGGTATCGCACAGGACCTCGATCGACAGCTCGCCACGATGTCGCAACAAATGGGCACCGCCGTGATGGCGTTTCAGTTCTACGACAAGCTGACGCAGCGCCTCGGCCACGTTCGCTACAGTCTTTCCACGCTTGCCCTTTTCGCGTGCGACCGCACGCAAATGAATCAGCCCGAGCAATGGACGCGCTTGCTCAACACGATGCGTCGCCTGTATCGAACCGAAGAAGAACGACAAGTCTTCAGCGCGATCATGGAT
>DATCLP010000405.1:0-1834 GCA_036563855.1 Steroidobacteraceae bacterium
GGCGCACGCAGCAGATGCGCCACGAGTAGGATCAATCCTCCGTGGATCAGAATCCATGTCGCGCCCACGCCGAACAAGCCTGGATTCGTGAAGATCGCATGCAGATCCATCTGCATGCCGATGGTCGCGATCAACACGTACAGCAAGACGGTGCCGACCTTCGATGCCCCGACACCCTCGAGCTTGCGCGCGGGCGTCCAGGACAGCAGCACGCCGATCGTCGTCGCGATGACGACGATCCAGAAGAAATCGCTCGCGAGCGACATCCGCTCTGCCCAAACTTGGCCCTTGAACGCCTCTGCAAGCGGCACACCGAGCCAATGCGACACGCCCATCGCGCCGAAACCGACGCCGGCGATGATCATCAGGTCTGCGAGATTCGGCACGCGGGTGTTCTCGAGCTGAAAGCGGGTTATCTGTTCGCGCAAGGCCGCTATTGCCGAGGTATCTGCACCGCGTTTGGCATCGAGCTCGTCCGCGCGACCGGCGAGATACAAGAGGAACGCCATCCATAGGCTGCCGACGACGATGTCGACCGCGACCATCATGCCGAAGAGATTTTCATCGACGCCGAAGACCTCTTTCATGGCGGCTTGATTCGCACCGCCGCCGATCCAGCTTCCCGCGAGCGTCGCCATGCCGCTCCAGACATCGCCTGCCACCGTCTCCGGGCTCAACCAACTCCACATCCAAAGCGCGAGCGGCCCGCCGATCATGACGCCGGCCGTGCCGGTCAAGAACAAGATGATCGACTTGGGACCGAGGCGGGCGATTGCCGGAAAATCGATCGAGAGCGTGAGCAGCACCAACGTTGCGGGCAGCAGATAGCGCGTTGCCATCGAATACAACGCAGAGCCGCTGCTATCGATCAACCCGAGCGTGTTGCAGAGCGCCGGCAGGAAATAACAAAGCACCAGCGCCGGCACGTAGCGATAGAACTTCCGCCAGAACGGTGCGCTCGACTGCGTCGTCCAGAAGATGGCGCCGAGCGTTGCGCACAACAGCCCGAGGATCACGGCGTCGTTCGTAATCGGCATGAGCCCTCCCTTTGTCGTGTCCGCGAATTCTCGATGCGCAGACGCAGCACGGCAATCCGCCGCGCAAAAAAAGCGGGGCGATTTCGCCCCGCTCAAGCGACGTACCGACTCGGTCGACGAGGATCACATCAGGGATTCGTCACGGACTGCACGATCGGCGTGAGGAATGGACGCAGCACCTCGTAGTTGCCGTCCCAAAGAGCCGTCCCGTCCGGAGACGTGCGCCAATGAGGGCCGGCGGGGCTGTCCGGATCGCTGCCCACGCGAGAAACGACGATATCCAAGCTCGGAATCACGACGATCAGGCTGTCGCCCAAACCCCAAGCCCAGTACGCGTCGCTCGGAACGTCGGGAAGCAGCCCCGTTGCATTCGTCCACCACATCATGCCGTGGTTGAGATTCGCCGAAGGAAAGCCGGTCGGGTCCGCGACAGTCGCCGCTGCGGTCTCGGGCCGCGGCGTGGAGACGAGCTCGACGAATTCTTCCGAAACGATGCGCTGGTCGCGCCACATGCCCTTGCGCAAGAACAACAAACCGACGCGCGCCAATGCGTTCGGGTTCGCCGCGATGCCCGAAGCGAACTCGCGCAACTGAATCGTACCGATCGGCGGCCGCGGCGCGCTCGCAGGCGGCACGCGCCACTGCACGTCGTCGGTCGTAATGTTGAGCGGAGTCCACACGCGTTCCGTGAGCAACGCGCTGAGGTCGCGCTGAAAAACATTCGTCAGCGTATCGGCAAGCCAATTGAGACCGCCGTCCGAATAGGACCACGTCGTGCCGGGCTGATAAATCAGATC
>DATCLP010000406.1:0-4583 GCA_036563855.1 Steroidobacteraceae bacterium
GCGGCCATCCACACCAAGCTCGTACATACGGCAATCGCGCCGATCGCTGCAGGCTTAAGTACGACGCGCATGTAAGCTCACCAATAGCAATGCTCCGAACGACATTACACCAGCAACCAGCCAGACGGGTGCGGCAATAACGTCGGTTTGGGTACGAATCCAACCGATGGCGGACGGGCCGACGACGCTGCCGATATTGCCTACCAGATTGATCAGCGTGATCCCGGCGTGTTGCGTGCTCCGATGCAAGAACGTCGTCGGAATCGACCAAAAAACGCCTTGCGCACTGCCGAGCCCGAGACCGCTCAGGAACAATAATATGAGCGCCACGAATCCGGGCGACACACTGGCGGCACCGAACAGCGCAATCGCGCCGACCGCGAGCGGCAAACCCACGTGCCAATAACGCTCGCCCGTCGCGTCCGAGTGACGAGAATTGAACCACATGCCGAGCCCCAGTCCGAGCCAAGGCACCGCCGTGACGACGCCGATCGCAAAATCGCTCAGCGTCGAGGAGAAGTCCTTGACCACCTGAGGCAGCCAAAACATCAGCCCGTACGAACCGACGAGCGACGAAAACCAAACGCCGGCTGCGAGCCAACAGCGCACATCGCCCAGTGCAACGGCGAGCGGAGCACCTTTCGGCACAGGCGCCATACACTGTTCCGCCGAGAGCTGAGCCTCGAGCCATTCGCGCTCGGCGTTCGTCACCCAACGCGCCTGCGCGGGCCCGTCGACGAACCAGAAGTAAGCGATAGCACCACAAACGAGGGTTGCCACGCCTTCCACGAGGAGCATCCAGCGCCAACCCGCCACATCCAGCGGGTTCGCGACCTGCATCAGCCAACCACACAAAGGACTTCCAAAGACACCCGAGATAGGAATGGCGAGCATCGTGATCGCGATCGCATTGGCGCGATATCGCTGCGGCATCCAGCCGCTGCAGTAATAGACGATGCCGGGTGCGAAACCGGCTTCAGCAATGCCGAGCACGAACCTCAGGATATACAGCTCGATGGGATTGCGAACGAATGCCGTCGCGGTCGCTGCCGCCCCCCAGAGCAGCACGCAGGCCGCAATCCAGCGACGTGCACCGATGCGTTTGAGCAATGCAGTGCTCGGGAACTGAAACAGAAGATAGCCGGCAAAGAACGCCACAACTGCCAGCGTGTACATCGCATCGGTGAGACCGATGTCCACATTCATGTGGAGCTTCGCGAAGCTGATGTTCACGCGATCGAGCGAGCTGAAGACGATCAGCACGACGATCGGCACGAGTACGCGCCAGCGGAACTTGCGAACGACGGACGATTCGGGATTCGCTTCGCTCATCATCAGTTGACAGTTGATAATTGACAGTTGATAGCGAAGAGGCGCTCATCGAGCGCCCCTCGCCCTGCGACTCCCTTCGTCGCCGGTTCGTCCGAAACGTGACTGGGCTCGGGACGCGGGTTCTTTTTCAAGCCTCACGCCCCGACGCCGAGCCTCGTGTCTGCTCAGAACTCGTACTGAGCGGACAAGAACCAGTTGCGCGGACGCGAGTAAATCGCTTCCGCATAACCAGCGGACGTACTGAACGAAGAGTTACCCGCGACCAGATATTCTTCGTCCGTTAAGTTATTGACACCTGCGCGGATCTTCCAAGCGCCAACGGCGAGCGTCATCGCAACGTTGACCACGGTCACGTCATCGAGTTGGGCCACTTCCCGCGAGTTCGCCGCGTCGAAGAACTGCGAATCCGTGTAGGAGATGTTCACGCGCGGCGTGAACGTGAATCCCGGACCCGCGAACTCGTAGCCGATGCCGATGTTGCCTTGCCATTCGGGCGTGAACGGCAGGCTGTTGTTCGGCGTCACGGTTGCAGTGACGGGCGAGCCCGGAACGACGATCGGCGTGATCGAATCGAACTCGTCGTCGAGGTAGCCGAGGCTGCCTTCGATGATGAGCGAACCGGGCGCATACGTGAACTCGATCTCGCCGCCGCGAATCGACGCCTTACCCGCATTGAACAGGATGGGCACGACGCCCACCCGATAGATGAGCTGCATATCCTTGTAATCGGTATTGAAGATCGCAGCATTCAGGCGCAGCACGCCGGCGATGTCGCTCTTGATACCGAGCTCGATCGTGTCTGCCGTTTCTTCCTTGAACGACAGCGGCGTGTAGTCGAACGTGACGCTGTTGAAGCGTTGATTGAAGCCGCCGCTCTTGAAGCCTTGCGACCAGCTCAGGTACGTCATCGCGTTGTCGGCGAACTTGTATTGGATGCTGGCCGAGCCCGTCGTCGAGCTGTATTCGTTCTCGAACCAGTCCGGGCGCACGTGCAAACCGGGCGAGGTATGACCGGCCGGAATCACACTGCTTTGCACGATCATGCCGTTGGCATCGAGCGTATACGGACGCAGGAAATCCGGCACGATCGTCGGCGCATCCACCGGTGCGATCGTGAAACCGATGATTCGCGCAGCCTTCGTCTCCTCCGTGTAGCGCACGCCGGCAGTGACGCTCAATGCGTCCGTGACGTCGAAGGTCCACTGCGTAAATGCCGCCCAGTTGTCGTTGTCGAGATAGGCGAGCTGGTAATCGCGCGATCCTTGCAGGATTTGGGGAGGCGCACCGACACCGGCCGCGATCGGCACCTGCAGGAAGTCCGTGACCTCCTCGTCGAAATAGAACAAGCCAACGACGCCTTTCACACGGCCGACCTCGACGAGTCCCTGCAACTCCTCGCTGAGCTGATTGCCGTCGCTCTTGTAATCGGTGTGCAGGATGGTGAGCGGCGTGTTGTCTGCATCGCGTGCGCCGTGCCACTTCAGCTCTCGGTACGCCGAGATCGACTTCAATGTGAACGCATCGCTGAGCCTGAATTCCGCGACCAGCGAGGTGCCCCAGTTCTCGAGCGTGCTGAACGCTGGCGCGGTGCCGCCGTTCGTATACTTACCGAGAAACCAGCTCGCATCGTTCGCGCACCTCGGATCGACGAGATCCTGCGGAACCGGCACCGGCGGCGGGAAACTCGGTGCCGGCGGAGTCTGGCCGTTCGTGCAGCCTGCTGCCACGCTCGCGAAGATCGGGAACACCTGCGATTCGTTGATCGCGGCGAACACGAACGGCGAACCGTTCTCGTCTTCACGCGTGTAATCGGCGCGCAGCGTCAACGTGACGGGATCGGTCTCCCAGCGCAACACGGCTTGCGTCGTCAACGTGTCCTCGTCGCCGAGATCCATGTTGTCGAAAATGCGTTTGACGTAGCCGTCGCGCTTGCGGACGCCAGCCGAGATGCGCGCTCCGAGTCCGTCGGTGATCGGCAGGTTCAGTGCGAGGAAGGCTTCCCGCAGACTGTCGTCGCCGACTCCGACGCGCACCGTGCCGCCGAACTCATCGCCTGGCAATGCCGTCGTCAACAGAACTGCACCTCCGATCGTGTTGCGGCCGAAGAGCGTGCCTTGCGGACCGCGCAGCACTTGCACGCTGGCGATATCGCGAAAATCCATGACGCCGCCGACGGCACGTCCCATGTACACCTCATCGATGTACAGACCCACACCGGGATCCACGCCCGAAGAACCGTCGGTTTGTCCGATACCGCGAATGAAAACCTGTGCCGCGGAGTTGTGACCCGTCAACGGACCGTAGGACGCGAATTGCAGATTCGGCGCAACTTGATCGAGATCGTCCGTGCTGTAGATCTGCTGCCGTTCGAGCGCTTCGGCGGTGAACGCCGAGATCGCGATCGGGGTCTCCTGCAGCGACTCCTCGCGCCTGCGCGCGGTGACGACGATCTCTTCGAGCCCGGCACTCGGCCCCTCCGCGGCGTACGCGTCCTCTCCCTGAGTGAAAGCCATTCCCAACGCGAACGATGCACACACGCTTGCTCGAAGCGCGCGCGACCTTGGATCAGACCTTTCTATGCGACCCATGTGATTCTCCTTAGTATCGTTGTGGCTGTCATCCATTACGCTCGCCATGCACCCTCGTGCAGGACACATGGACCGAGCGCAAACACGCCCCGCGACGTTAGTCGCGGACACCATGTACATCGCATGTTCGAGGCAGTGCCGCCGGCGAACATGCTTTGTTGATCCCCCAGCGCGCTTCGCGCAACTGTCGACGCTTCGTGCAGCGTTGCCTTCACTTCGCTGCGACTGCGTTCTGATCGATGCCCTCGGCCCCGACGGCTGCGTCATCGCCGGCCGGGCGGAAGAAACCGAGCACGAACACTGCGACGCCCGCGACTGCGGCGAAAGGCGCCATGAACATCACCACGCCCGCAGCAGTGACGCCGCCTGCTAGCAAATCTCCCGCAAGATAGGGACCGGCAATCGATCCGACACGCCCGACGGCGATGCTCGCCCCGGAACCCGTACCGCGCATCGCGGTCGGGTAGTACGACGCCCCGACGCCGTAGAGCGCGTAATTCGCGCCCATCAAGAAGACACCGGCTGCGCCGCTCCAGAACAGGATCGCGGCTTGCTGAGTGGCGCCCGCAAGTCCGACGAGCGAGCCGATGAGCGCGAGATACGAAAGAGTGAGCGGCCACTTCCCTCCGAACTTATCGACGATGCGCCCGATCACCAGTGCAC
>DATCLP010000407.1:0-4689 GCA_036563855.1 Steroidobacteraceae bacterium
GTGCACGTGGTGCTGACGAAGCCCGGTGAGATTCGCGGCAACCATTTCCATTTGACGGGCACGGAAATCACGACGGTCTGCGGTCCGGCCCGAGTGCGCATCAAAGAAGGCGAGACGATTTCCACGCACGATGTGCCGGACGGAGAAACGTGGCGGTTCACGTTTCCTCCCGGAGTGTCGCACGCGTTTCAGAATACCGGGACGGGTCCGCTGCTGATCGTCTCGTTCAACACGCTGCCTCACGATCCCGCCAATCCCAACACGCAGCGCGACGTCATCCTCTGACCCGCCGCGCCGGAGCGCGCCGGATGGCGCCGGAGTGCTCCGTTTGTGAGTTCTTGTCAGCCAGCTCGCGGATTTTTGGGCATACTCGCCCGCCGACAACATGGCCTACGGCCACTAACTCCGTTCAAGACAAGGTCACGATGCCCATGCTGGATATTCGATCGCAGGTGCTCAAGGCCGGCGTGCTCGCAGGCATGCTTGTGTGGATTGCAGGTCCCGCCGTCGCCGGCACGCCCGTCGACGCCAAGCGTCTTCTCAACGCCGCAAACAACAACGCCGAATGGCTGATGTACGGCCGCACGTACGACGAGCAGCGCTTCAGTCCTCTCACGAAGATCAACAAGGACAACATCGATCAGCTCAGTCTTGCCTGGTACTTCGATTTCGATACCAACCGCGGCCAGGAAGCGACGCCCGTAGTCGTCGACGGCACGATGTACGTGACCTCGGCATGGAGCAAGGTGTTCGCGCTCGATGCGCGCACCGGCAAAGAGAAGTGGCGCTTCGATCCGCAAGTGCCCGGCTCCAAGGCGATCGACGCGTGCTGCGACGTCGTGAACCGCGGCGTCGGCGTGTGGGGCAACAAGGTGTACGTCGGCACGCTCGACGGACGCTTGATCGCGCTCGATATGGAGACTGGCAACGTGGTGTGGAGCGTGCAGACGACCGATCCGACGAAGCGTTACACGATCACGGGTGCGCCTCGCGTCATCAATGGGAAAGTCATCATCGGTAACGGCGGCGGCGAGATGGGCGTCCGCGGCTACGTGACCGCCTACGATGCCGAGACCGGCAAGGAAGTGTGGCGTTTCTATACCGTGCCGGGCGATCCGAGCCAGCCGTTCGAGAACAAGGCGATGGAGATGGCCGCCAAGACTTGGTCAGGTCAATGGTGGAAGTACGGCGGCGGCGGTACGGTTTGGGATGCGATGGCTTACGACCCGGAGCTCGGGTTGCTCTATATCGGCGTGGGCAACGGCAGCCCCTGGAATCATCAGATTCGCTCGGAAGGAAAGGGCGACAACTTGTTCTTGTCTTCGATCGTCGCACTCAAGGCGGAGACGGGCGAGTACGTGTGGCATTTCCAATCGACGCCGGCGGAATCGTGGGACTACACCGCGACTCAGCACATCATGCTCGCGGATCTCACGATCGACGGAAAAAAGCGCAAGGTGCTCATGCAGGCGCCGAAGAACGGCTTCTTCTATGTCATCGACCGCACGAACGGCGAGTTCATTCACGCCAAGAACTACGTGAACGTGACGTGGACGACGGGCCTCGATCCGAAGACCGGCCGCCCGGAGATGGTGCCCGAGGCGCGCTACCTGCGTGAGCCGGCGATGGTGTCGCCGGGTCCGCTCGGTGCGCACAACTGGTATCCGATGTCGTTCAATCCGAACACGGGTCTCGTGTATTTCCCGATTCTCGAGACCTCGAGCCGTTACGAGCACGACACGAAGTTCGAATTCCGCGAGCGAAGCTGGAACACCGGCATCACCCGTACGAGCGCACAACCGAATCCGGCCACGGTCGCGGCTGCTGCGAAGAGCACCGGCGGAGCAGCGTTGCTTGCTTGGGATCCGGTGAATCAACGCGAGGCTTGGAGAGTCAAGTACGAGCGCGCAGGCAACGGCGGCACGCTCTCGACTGCGTCGAACCTCGTCTTCCAGGGCTCCGTCGACGGCTACTTCAACGCTTACGATGCCGAGACTGGCGAGCGGCTGTGGTCGTACGACGTTCAGAACGCGATCATGGGCGGGCCTTCGACCTATGAGCTCGACGGCGAGCAATACGTCGCCGCGCTCGCCGGCATCGGCGGCGTCGCGATGGGCGGCGGTTTGGGCGGCGGCGGCGCGAAACGCAGCGAATTCGGGCGCGTCGTCGTCTTCAAGCTCGGCGGCACGGCGAAGCTGCCGCCGATCGGCCAACAGATCGTTCGCCGCGTGCCGGATCTGACGAATGCCGACGCAAACGGCGATCCCGTGCTCGGCGAGAAACACTACGACCAAGTCTGCTCCGTCTGCCACGGTGCGCGTGCGCGCAGCACCACGTCCGTGCCGGATCTGCGCTTCTCGTCGACGATCGTGGATCGCGAGGAGTTCAAGAAGATCGTCCTCGACGGCGTGCGCGCAGACAAAGGCATGGTCGGCTTCTCTGCGATGCTGAAGCCGGAAGATGCCGAAGCGATACGCGCGTATTTGGTGAAGCAAGCAAAGGAAACAGACGACAAGTAGGCAGCGCGCGAACATCGCGCACGGCAATTGAGAATTGAGAATGGAGAATGGAGAATTGCGGGTGCGCTCGCGCCCGATTCCCACCTTTGCGTTAGCGGAGAAGGGTTAGTTCGTCACCCTTCTGGCTCAAGCCCCAAGCCCTTCGTCAGAGCTCCGCTTCCCTCTCCAACAACTCTTCCAGCTTCACTCCCACCTCCGGCACGCCGCCGAAGACGGTGCCGAATCGTCGGTTGTGAAGATGCGCGAGGGCGGCTTGCGTTGCGTGTTCCGGCAGCGCGATGAATCCGACCTCGTTCACGTATTGCGAGCCTTCCCGTAGGTAGTACTCGACGAAGGCTTGCACCTCAGGACGCTCGAGGGAACGGCTGCTCACATAAATGAACAGCGGCCGCGACAACGGTTGATACGTGCCGTCGACGACGGTTTCGACGCTCGGCGCTACGGGGACGCCATCGGGCGATACGATTGGAACGGCGCGCATCTTGTCTTTGTGCGCGCTGTAGTACGCGAAGCCGAAGTATCCGAGAGCGTTCTTATTGTTCTCGACGCCTTGCACGAGGACGTTGTCGTCTTCGCTTGCGGTGTAATCGCCGCGACTCGCCTTCGCTTTGTGAGCGACCGCTTCGGTGAAGTAATCGAACGTGCCCGAGTCGGCGCCCGGGCCGAACAGCATCAGCCGTGCGTCAGGCCATTCGGGTCTGACTTGGTTCCAAGTGAGCACCTTGCCCTGCGCGGCGGGCTCCCACATTTTCTTCAAGTCTTCGATCGTGAGCGAGGTCACCCAATCGTTTTGAGGATTGACGACGACGGTGATTGCATCGAAGGCGACCGGTAGCTCGAGAAAGGAGATTCCCGCAGCCCGGCACTTCTCCATCTCTTCAGCGAGAATCGGCCGCGATGCGTTTGCCACATCGATCTCGCCGCGGCAGAGCTTCTTGAATCCGCCTCCGGTACCGGATAGGCCGACCGTGACGCGTACGCGATGACCGGCGCGTTGAAATTCTTCGGCTACGGCTTCGGCGATCGGAAAAACGGTGCTCGAGCCGTCCATCTTGATCACGGGCGCGTTGCGGATCTCGCTGGCGTTGCGAGCGGCCTCTCCGCAAGCTGCGAGTGCGAGGACTAACGTCGAGATCGAAACGGCGCGCTTCAGGTCGATATTCACGGGAACCTCACGGAACAAGCCGGCCGCAACCTTAGAGAAGCCCGCCTTCTCAGTCCACCCCGAGCAGCGGTTCACGCCCCAGGCGTGAGGCTTTGGTAGCCTCTTATCATGGCGGCGGCTTGGCAGTCATCGGTTTCGTGATTGGTGCCGAAGTGGTGTCGACTTTCGACGCGCCCGCACGTCTTGTAGGAGTCAGTCTTTGGAGGAGCCGATGCAATACGCAATTCTTTGTTATGACTCCGAAAGCCTCGTCGGCAGCTGGAGCAAGGAGCGCGACGATGAAGTGATGGCCAATAGCCTGAAGGTGAAGAGTGAGCTTGCCGAGAAAGGCAGGGCGGGTCCCACCGTGCGACTAATGCCGACGACCGCTGCAACGACGGTGCGCACCGGCGGCGCAGTAATCGATGGTCCCTTCGCCGAGACGAAGGAACAGCTGCTCGGTTTCTATGTCGTGGAATGCAACGACTTGAACGAAGCGATCGAAATTGCGCAAAGGTTGCATCACGGATCGGGATCGATGGAGATTCGACCGATTCGCGCACTATGGAATCCACCCGCGCGGGGTCGCTCATCGTGACGGTGACTGACAACGATTGGATCGCGTCCGTGCTCGCATCTGCGAGGCCGCAGGTCATGGGCGCGTTGCTACGCTACTTCCGCGATCTCGACACTGCGGAAGAAGCCTTTCAAGAAGCGAGCCTGCGCGCGCTCAAGAATTGGGCGGCGAACGGACCGCCGCGAGATCCGGCGGCATGGCTGATTCTCGTCGGGCGTAATTCGGCGCTGGACGAAGCGCGCCGGCAGAATCGGATGCAATCGTTCCCGGATGACGACGCCGTTGCGAACATCGCGGACCCCGAACCGGATCTGGCCGAGCGGCTCGACGATTCGCACTATCGCGACGATGTCTTGCGCTTGATGTTCATTTGCTGTCACCCCGAGCTGCCCGCCACGCAGCAGA
Source organism: Steroidobacteraceae bacterium (assembly GCA_036563855.1). Classification (GTDB taxonomy): domain Bacteria; phylum Pseudomonadota; class Gammaproteobacteria; order Steroidobacterales; family Steroidobacteraceae; genus Steroidobacter. The sequence goes on from DATCLP010000407.1 coordinate 4,646, forward strand.
TCGCGCTCGCACTGCGGGTCGTGTCGGGTCTCACGGTGAAAGAG
>DATCLP010000408.1:0-3206 GCA_036563855.1 Steroidobacteraceae bacterium
CCTCAAGACGATCGGCTCGGACTTGGGCAGCGCCGTGAAAGGCTTCAAGAAGGCCATGGCTGAAGGCGAAGAAGAAGAGAACAAGCAGTTGTCGGGTCCGCAGACGGACGCCGACTTCGATTCGACGTCTGCATCGAAGTCCGAAAGCAAGCAGACGAACGCCTAGCGCGACGCCGGCAGATGTTCGACGTCGGCTTCACCGAAATCGTCCTGATCCTCGGGCTTGCGCTGCTCGTGCTCGGCCCGGAGAAGCTTCCGGGACTTGCGCAAAAGATCGGCCGGTGGACCGGCCGCGCGCGAGCGATGGCGCGACAGCTGCGTGCGCAGCTCGAGCAGGAAGTGACGCTCGAGGAGCTCGCAAAATACAACCCCACGCCGCAAAAATCGTCTTCGCCGACCTCATCCGCGCAACCGGCTGATGAGGCCGAGGGCCCAACGCAAACCGGATTCGATTTGGATCAACATTTCGCCGAGCTCGAGACGTCGCCGGAAGCGATGCACGCGGGCGAGCGCGAATCCGCTCGCAGCTCGGCCGCTGAGAACGAGCCCGAAAACGTCGAGCTGAAAACTACGCCCGAGGCGATGCACGAAGCGCCGCAAGAGAAAGCTGCGGGCTGAACCGCAGCTCTTGATTGCTCATGACGAATCCTGAACACGAACGCGAGACCCTCGCCGAAGGGACGCTGCTCTCGCACCTCATGGAGCTGCGAGATCGCATGCTGCGCTCTTTGATCTCGGTGGCGATTCTGTTCGTGCCGTGCGCCTACTTTCAGGACGAGCTGTACACGCTGATTGCTCTGCCATTGCTGCACAAGTTGCCGCAAGGCGCCTCGATGATCGCGACCAATCCCGTGGCGCCCTTTCTCGTGCCTCTCAAGCTTGCGTTCTTCTCAGCGCTCTTTCTGGCGATGCCTTATGTCCTGTACCAAGCATGGGCATTCGTTGCACCGGGCTTGTACCGGCACGAGAAGCGTTTTGCTTTGCCGCTCATCGTATCGAGCATCGTGCTCTTCTACTGCGGTATCGCATTCGCGTATTTCGTCGTCTATCCGTTGATGTTCGAATTCATGGCGACGTCGGGTCCGGAAGGCGTCGCGTACACGCCCGAGATCGGCGAATACCTGAACTTCGTTCTCCTGCTGTTCTTCGCCTTCGGCGTGGCCTTCGAAGTGCCGGTTGCAACCGTGCTGTTGGCGGCGACTGGGCTCGTGCGTATCGAGAGCATGACGAAGAACCGCGGTTATGTGATCTTGGGCATCTTCATCGTGGCTGCATTCCTCACCCCGGCCGATGCGATCTCGCAGACGCTGATGGCCGTGCCGATGTGGCTGCTGTATGAATCGGGCGTGGTCCTTTCGCGCATCTTGCTGAAGGACCGCTTGGCCCGACAGGCGGCTGAGCAAAGCACGACAGAATAATTCGGAATCGTTCCGAACCCGCGGCCCAATTGCGGCTTCGCTGACTTATGTGCAGTGATCCGATCCCACATGTATACAGGTCCGCCTGCTTGCCGCGCGTGCGGAAGATCGGTGAGACTCGGGGGCAATCGACGAGTCAACCAGAGAACGCGAACGCGGGCAGCGCCTCGCAAGCCAACTCGAGAACAAAGCAGCCGCCATGAACTCAGCCACCGAGCTCGATTCGCCAGCGAGCGCCAGTGCGGAGCCGCGCGCACAAGTCTTCGGCCATCCTCGCGGCCTGATGACGCTGTTCTTCACCGAGATGTGGGAGCGCTTCACGTACTACGGCATGCGAGCGCTCTTGGTGCTGTTCCTGGCGGATGCCGTGCGCGGCGGTTTCGGGCTCGATGACAAGACGGCGACCGCGATCTACGGACTCTACATCTCGCTTTCTTACATCCTCTGCCTGCCCGGCGGCTGGATTGCCGATCGGCTGATCGGCGCACGTCGCGCCGTGTTCCATGGCGGCATTCTGATCACGATCGGCAATCTGCTGCTTGCGCTCGGCAATACGCCCGCGACGTTCTACGCGGGACTCATCGTGATCGCCTTCGGCGTCGGCCTACTCAAGCCGAACGTCAGCGCAATGGTGGCCGATCTCTATCCCGAAGGCGGCGGCCGTCGCGACGCCGGTTTCACGATCTTCTACATGGGGATCAATCTAGGTGCGTTCCTCGGGCCGATCGTGACCGGCTGGCTGGCCGTCAACTACGGCTGGCAATACGGCTTCGGTTCCGCAGCAGTCATGATGGCGGTCGGCGTCGTTCAATTTCGACTGTTCCAAAACAATCTCGGCAACGCCGGCACGCACGTGTCGAGCGGCGAGAGCGATTCGAGTGCCGTAGATACACGTAAAGGCTGGCTTGCCGTGGGCGCCGCCACTGCGGCCGTCGCCGTCGCTTACCTGCTCGCGCTGACAGGCATCGTGACCATCGATCCCTTGTCGCTTGCGCAGACGACCGGCGCAGTGCTGGTCACTGTTGCGGCGCTCTACTTCGCGTACATGTTGCTGTTCGCTTCGCTCGATCCGGTCGAGAAGAAGCGCATGGTCGTCATCCTCTTTCTGTTCATCGGCTGCGCATTGTTCTGGGCGGGCTTTGAGCAAACCGGCGCGTCGCTGAACCTGTTCGCCGAGCGATACGTGGATCGCGTGCTCGAAGCGATCGATTTCGAGATTCCGACCGCTTGGTTCCAGTCGGTCAACTCCATTTTCATTCTCATCTTCGCGACGCCGTTCTCGATGCTTTGGGTCGCGCTCGCCAAGCGCAACTTGAATCCGTCGGCGCCGGCGAAGTTCGGCTTCGCATTGATTCTGCTCGGTATCGGCTTCCTGTTCATGGTGGCGGCTGCGAATGTCGTCGTTGCGGGCGGCAAGGCGGCGCCGACGCTGCTGATCCTCACGTATCTGCTGCATACCTGGGGCGAGCTGTGCTTGAGCCCAGTCGGGCTGAGCTATGTCACAAAGCTCGCGCCGGCGCGCTACGTCTCGCAGATGATGGGCGTGTGGTTCCTGGCCACGTCGGTCGGCAATCTAGCCGCAGGTTTGCTCTCCGGCATTTTCGAGACCGATAACATCGCAGCGATGCCAGGCCAGTTCATGCAATTCGTGTACTTCATCTGCGGCGCGGGCATCGTACTGTTGTTGTTGAGCAAACCCGTCAAGAAATTGATGGGCGGCATCGAGTAGAGCGAGGTGCGGGCATGGGATCGCGAATCCTTCGAACGGGCGTGCTCTTGGCGTTGGTG
>DATCLP010000409.1:0-1547 GCA_036563855.1 Steroidobacteraceae bacterium
CACTACGAGCGTTTCGTGCTCGGCGGCGCCGCTCCGAAGTCGAAGGCTTTGCGGCTTCCCGAGCAAACCGAGCCGGAATCGGCGAAAGGCAAGCCGTTCCTGGAGCGGCGCGAGCTGGGCGTCGTCAACGTCGGCAAGCAAGCGGGCAAGGTAACGGTTGACGGTCAGGCATTCACGCTGGCGCCGCGCGACGGTCTTTACGTGCCGATGGGCTCGAAGGATGTCGTGTTCGAGAGTACCGGCGGCGAAGGCGCGAAGTTCTATCTCGTCTCCACGCCGGCACACGCACGCTTCGAGCCGGTGCACATCTCGATCGAGAAGGCGGTGCCGCTCGAGCGCGGTGCGCCCGAGACCTCGAACGAACGCACGATCTATCAATACATCGTTCCTCAGACCTGCAGATCGGCGCAGCTCCTTCTGGGGCTGACGATCCTCAAACCGGGCAGCGTCTGGAACACGATGCCGCCGCATCTGCACGACCGTCGCTCCGAGGTTTATTTCTATTTCGATCTCGAAGGCGACGATCAGCGCGTCATGCACTTCATGGGCGAGCCGCACGAGATGCGTACGATCGTGATGCGCAACTACGAAGCGGTGATGTCGCCGCCGTGGTCGATTCACATGGGCGCCGGCACGCGCAATTACAGCTTCATCTGGGCCATGGGCGGCGAGAACCTGGACTACACGGACATGAACGTGCTCGACATCTGCCAGCTCAAGTAATCGAGGAAGTCATCGCACATGAGTCATGTCAACGGAACGCTCGCGCTTTTTTCGCTTGCCGGTAAGGTGGCGGTCGTCACGGGCGCAAACACGGGATTGGGACAAGGGATTGCCATCGCGTTGGCCCAAGCAGGTGCCGATATCGTCGCCGTAGGGCGTACGCAGGCGACCGAAACGCAGAGCCTAGTCGAAGCGGAAGGGCGTCGTTTTCATTTCGTGCACGCCGATCTGGCGAACAGCCGCGAGGCGCCGAGCATCATCGCTAAGGCGGTCGACGCGAGCGGACGGCTCGATATCCTGGTGAACAATGCTGGCATCATTCGTCGCAACGACGCACTCGAGTTCACGGAAGAGGATTGGGATGCCGCCTTGAACGTGAACCTCAAAACGCCGTTCTTCCTGGCGCAGGCGGCAGCGAAAGTGATGCTGTCTCAAGGAGGCGGCGGAAAGATCATCAACATCGCCTCGATGCTCTCGTTCCAAGGCGGAATCCGCACCGCGTCGTACACGGCGAGCAAGAGCGGGCTGGCCGGACTCACGCGTCTTTTGGCGAACGAATGGGCCGCTCGCGGTATCAATGTGAATGCCATCGCGCCGGGATATTTCGAGACGAACAACACGAGCGCGCTGCGCGCAGACGAGCAACGCAATCGCGACATTCTCGCTCGCATCCCGGCGGGGCGGTGGGGTCGCCCGAGCGATCTTGCGGGTGCGGCCATCTTCCTTGCCTCTGCTGCCTCCGATTACGTGCACGGCACCGTGCTCGCTGTGGATGGCGGGTGGCTGGCGAGATGATCGAACTACGCGACAGGCTACAGTAAAGG
>DATCLP010000410.1:0-2357 GCA_036563855.1 Steroidobacteraceae bacterium
GACTTTCGCCAGCTCTTGAACGAGCCGTTCCTGCAGTGGGTCGATTACGAGCAGGCCAAGGACATCGTCTCTTCGGGCGGCCAATGGCTCGACGTGCGTCTGCCGTCCGAATTCGAGCACTATCGCGCGCCGAATGCGCTCAACATTCCCCTGTACTCGATTCGTTTGAAAATGAAATCTCTCGACCGCAACACGCACTACGTCGTGTGTTGCGATACGGGTCGCCGCAGCTCGGCGGCGGCGTACATCCTGTCCGAACGCGGCTATCAAGCAAGCGTGCTGCGCGGCGGGCTAGCCGCCACGGATATCGCCAAGCACAAGTAACGCCGCACGCTCACGTACCGAGGAGCTTCGCTTCGCTCATTTCGATGTCGCGCAGGACATCGAGCGGCCAGCTCCCGAAGCGCTTGGCTGCAGCAACGCCGCTGGCATCGTTCTCGTGATCGAGGCTCCACTGGGCGTGCTCGCATAGGAGCGCAAGCTGGAGCGCGTGTCCGAGCGTCATCGCAACACTGCGCGCACCGGCCTGCAGACGTTCTGCATCTCCATTTGCAGACAACCAAGCTTCTGTTCGTTCGACGAGCTGTTGCGCCGTATTACCGAGCGCCACGAGCCGCTCGTCGCGTAGCGTGTCCTGTGCCGCGGCGATCCGCGCCTGCAACGCACGTATTCCCGGACCTAGGCCGCTCCGCAGCACTGCATCGAGCGAGAGCACGTTCGTCGTCCCCTCCCAGATCGGCAGAACCTGTGTGTCGCGCAATAGCGCTGGCAGGCCCGTGTCTTCCACGTAACCGGCACCGCCGAACGCTTCGATCGCCTCGCTCACGCACGCGACTGCCTGCTTGGCGGTCAACAGCTTCGTCACGGGCGTCAAGAGCCTGAGGAGCGGTGCGTGGTCGCCGAGCTCGCCGTTCTCTTGACGGCCGAGCAACGTGACCAGCTCGAATGCGAGCAAGAACGCGGCCCGCGTGCTCACTTCGAGGTCCGCGAGCGTTTGCACGTGCAGAGGCAATTCCGACAACGTGGCACCGAATGCGCGACGTTGGCGCGCATAGGCCTTTGCGAGCGCTACGGCACGGCGCATGAACGCCACTGAAGTCACGCTGTTCCAGGCGCGCGTGATGACGAGCATCGGTTCGATCGCGCGCGTGCCGTTGCGCGGTTCTCCGACGAGCTCCGCGCGAGCTCCCTCGAGCATCAACTCAGCCGTCGGCACTTTGCGGGTCCCGAGCTTGTCCTTGAGGCGCTCGACGCGAATACCGTTCAAGCGTCCGTCGGCGTCATAGGTCTCGACATAGAACATCGCCAGGCCGCTGCCGCCCGGACCGTTGCCTTCCGGACGCGCAAGCGTCAGCGCCATCTGCGAGGTCACCGCCGATGTGAACCATTTCTTTCCGTACAGGCGCCAGACGCCGCGCTCATCCTGCCGCGCGGTGCTCCATGAAGCGCCGACGTCGGAGCCGCCGGTCGATTCCGTCATCCACTGTCCGCTCGTCCACGCTTGCGCCGGATCGCGGCTCGTCAGCCGCGGCAAAGCGCGTTCGATTAGCGCTGTGTTGCCGGAATCGATCAACGTGCGCGCAGCGCCGTCGGTCATGGCGAGAGGGCACGTGTACAAATCGGAGGAAGGATGGAATAGATACACGGCCGCGAACTGATGAACGCGCGAATGCCGCCCATGCCTTCGTTCGTACGGAATAGCGATCAGGCCGTACTTGGCAGCCAGCGGCGCGACGCGCTGCCAAAGCGGTGTGAGCGTGATCCGATCGATGCGATTACCCCATGCGTCCCATTGCACGAGTTGCGGCTCGTTCGAACGATCGGCAAGCTGCAGCTCGTAGAGCTCCCCGCCTGCAAGTCCTCCGAGCTCGCGCAACTCGGGCTCGATCGCGTCGAACACCGCACGCGGCAAATGGCGCCGCAGGTACGAGCGCAGGAACGGATCGTCATCGTATTGATTGCCGAGTTGCGGCGGGGGCTGCACGAACACTGGCGTCGTCATGTGTACGACCTCCTGATCGAGGACCATACTGCGCCGCTCGAACCGTGCGGTTCAACCTGGGGCTTCCCGAGCCGCGCCGGGAGCCGCGCCCACGCCCGCTCATCACTCACTACTCACGACTCACCACCTGACGAAAACCACGCTGGCAGCCGCCGTCGATCTGCCACATGATCGGGTACACGGTCCATCGGCGACAGTGGTACAAAGGAAACCCCCCGGCTAGCTGGGCCGGTCCAGCGGAGACTCGAATGAGGAATGTATTGCGGGGTCGCAGCCGTGAGTGAGAGCCCCGCGCCCAAACCATGCATCCTGATCGTTGAAGACGAAGTCCTCGTGCGCATGTTTGCGGTCGATG